>DATDBD010000057.1:0-2797 GCA_036525015.1 Lysobacter sp. | reverse complement strand
CGGCACTACGACCTGGGCAATGACCTCTACTCGGCGATGCTGGGCCAGCGGCTGGTCTACAGCTGTGCGTACTGGCGCGATGCGACCGGCATGCCGCTGGACGATCTGGACGCCGCCCAGGAAGCCAAGCTCGACCTGGTCTGCCGCAAGCTGGACCTGGGACCGGGGCTGCGCGTGCTGGATATCGGTTGCGGCTGGGGCGAGGCTCTGAAGTTCGCCGCCGAGCGCTACGGTGTGAGTGGGGTGGGCGTGACGGTGTCAAAGGAGCAGGCCGAATACGCACGCAGGCTGTGCGTAGGCTTGCCCATCGAAATCCGCCTGCAGGACTACCGGGAAGTGGACGAACGATTCGACCGGGCCTTCTCGATCGGCATGTTCGAGCACGTCGGCGTGCGCAACTACGACACATACTTCGAGACCGCCCGCCGTTGCCTGGATCCGCGCAATGGACTGCTGGTGCTGCATACCATCGGCGGCAACCACTCCGTGCGCCATACCGACCGCTGGATCGCCAAGTACATATTCCCCAACTCGATGCTGCCTTCCGCCGAGCAGATCACGCAAAGCGTGGAGGGGCGCTTCGTCATTGAGGACTGGCACAACTTCGGCACCGACTACGACCGCACCCTGCAGGCCTGGCGCGATAATCTCGATGCGGCCTGGGCCAGCCTGCCGTCTCAATACGACCAGCGCTTCCGCCGGATGTGGCGGTTTTATCTGTGCGCGTCGATGGCCAGCTTCCGTAGCCGCCGCGCGCAGCTGTGGCAGGTGGTGCTGTCGCCGGACGGCGTGCCGGGCGGATACGTCGCACCGCGCTGACAGGGGCCTGCGGTCGTGTCCAGGACCCGCACAACATCGGCGCCCCGCGCGCAAGCTGCACTGCACATCGCATCGCCGCCGCCGATGGCTCACTATGGACGCCATTTCGTCCGCTCTACGCGGGGCGATCCACCTTGGGGGGTTTATGCAGACATGGTTCCGGCGCAAGGACATCAATCAGGTCACGGTGCATGAGGAAGGGCGGCGGCTGGTCCCGACCCTGAGCTGGCCGCACCTGATCGCGCTGGGCATCGGCGCCATCGTCGGTACCGGCATCTACACGCTGATCGGGGTCGGCGCCAACCTGGCCGGCCCGGCCGTGCTGCTGTCGTTCCTGGTCGCCGGCGTCGTCTGCGCCTGCGCCGCGCTGGCCTACGCCGAGATGGCCACGATGATGCCGGCGGCGGGCAGCGCCTACACCTACAGCTACATCGTGCTGGGCGAGTCGATCGCCTGGATCGTGGGGTGGAGCCTGATCCTGGAGTACTCGCTGGTGGTCAGCGCGGTGGCGGTGGGCTGGTCCGGCTCGGTGATGGAATTCCTCAACGGGTTGGGGATCCACATACCGCAGGCGCTGGCGGCCGGACCGCACGCCGGCGGCATCGTCAACCTGCCTGCCGTGCTGATCGTCTTCCTGGTGGCCGGCCTGCTGATCGCGGGCACCAAGGAGAGCGCCACGCTCAATGCCGTGCTGGTGATCGTGAAGGTGCTGGCGTTGGGCGTGTTCGTCGCCATCGCCATGCCGCATTTCGATACGAGCAACATGCAGCCGTTCATGCCGTTCGGCTTCGCCAAGCAGATGGGCGCAGATGGCGTCGAGCGCGGCGTCATGGCGGCCGCGGCGATCATCTTCTTTGCCTTCTACGGCTTCGACGCGATCTCCACGGCGGCGGAAGAAACCAAGAACCCCGGTCGCGACCTGTCCATCGGCATCATCGGCTCGATGGTCGCGTGCACGATCATCTACATCATCGTTGCGCTGGCGGCCGTGGGTGCGATGAGCTACACGGCATTCGCCCAGAGCCCGGCGCCGCTGGCGCTGATCATGCGCGAGCTGGGCCAGGGTACGGCGTCGAAGATTGTCGCCGGTGCGGCGGTAGTCGCACTGCCGACCGTATTGCTGGCCTTCCTGTACGGCCAGAGCCGCATCTTCTTCGTCATGTCGCGCGACGGTCTGCTGCCGCGCGCGTTGTCGAAGGTCAGCCCGCGCACCGGTACGCCGGTGGCCATCACCGCGTTCACCGCCGTGCTGGTCGCGGCGCTGGCCGGCGTGGCTCGCCTGGACGAGATTGCCGCGCTGGCCAACGCCGGCACGCTGGCGGCGTTCGTCGCGGTGGCGGCATGCCTGCTGGTGCTGCGCAAGCGCGAGCCGCAGCGTCCGCGCGTGTTCCGCGCGCCGCTGGCGTGGGTGGTGGGACCGGTGGCGATCCTGGGCTGCATGTACCTGTTCTGGAGCCTGCCGCATAGGACGCAGCTGTGGTTCCTGGTGTGGAATGCGGTCGGACTGGTGGCCTACATAGTGTGGGGCCGACGCGGCAGCCTGCTGGCGCGCGGCCGGGAAGCCTGATTCGGAACCTTGCGGCGGACACAGCGTGTGTCCGCCGACTTGTCAGGCGTTGGCCACCGCGGCCGACAGCGTGGGGCCGGCATCGGCCTCCAGCTTGAGAGAGGCCAGATCGTCGGCGCGGGTGCGGCCGCGGTTGAGAATCGCGATCGGCAGGCCGGCTTCGGAGGCTTGCCGCACGAATCGATAGCCCGAATAGACCATCAGCGACGAGCCGACCACCAGCACCGCGTCGGACGCGGTCAGGGCGGCATGGGCCTGGTGATAGCGGGCTCGTGGAACGTTTTCCCCGTAGAACACCACGTCGGGCTTGAGCATGCCGCCGCAGCTATCGCACGTCGGCACGCGAAAGCGTGAAAAGTCGTGGCCGTCGAGGTCGGCGTCGCCGTCAGGCGCGGTCGCGGCCTCGAGCCC
>DATDBD010000056.1:0-9881 GCA_036525015.1 Lysobacter sp. | reverse complement strand
GCCCATGCCGAACGACACGGCGAAGATCTTGGTCCAGAAGAAGAACAGGTCGCGCCACAGCGTGTCGCGCGTGCGCAGCCAGCGCCATTCGACGAACGCCAGCCAACTCGCCAGGCCGATCGTGAAGGCCGGGAACAGGATGTGGAACGAGATCACGAAGCCGAACTGGATCCGCGACAGCAGCAGGGCATCCACTCAACGCACCTCCGCGGCACGCGCAGTGGCGCCGCGCCGGATATTGTGCGCCGCCACATCCGGGGCGCATAGGCTCAGATCTGTCCGAAACCGCCGGATCAACCCGGCGGACAGCGCATCCGCAAAGCAACCAGCCGGCGCGCCACCAGGAATGGTCATCCCCGCGAAGGCGGCGATCCAGCGACTTCAACTCCTTGAAAGCAAACGGCACCGCGCTGCCTGCTTCGGCCACGCAAAAGTCCAGCCGGGCGCATGAACCACGCATGCAAGGCCGTACAGAGGCAGCGCCCGTCCATCGAAACGCCATGACGCATGGCCCGATCCGGCAAACCCACAGGCTGCTAGGCTGCGACGGTTTTACTCATTCCCGACCCGTCACCACCGGACCCGTCCACTTGTCCATGCGCCCGACTCCGATCGCCTCCGCCCTTGCCATTACCCTCCTGCTGCTGGTCCCGCACGCGCAGGCACAGACGCCCGCTGCTGCCAGTGCCACCGCCAGCGCGATCACCCTTGACCAGGCCATGGCCGATCCGGACTGGATCGGTCCGCCGGTCGAACGGGCCTGGTGGGCCTGGGACGGCCAGCGCGTGCAATACCAGCTCAAGCGCGAGGGCGCGACGATCCGCGACACCTGGCAGCAGGGCATCGTCGGCGGCACCGCGACCAGGCTCGACGGTGCCGCGCGCGCCGACCTCGACGCCTCCGACCCGGTGTACGACGCAGCGCACGCGCGCGCCGCCTTCGTCCGCAACGGCGATGTGTTCGTGCGCGACCTGCGCAGCGGCGCGCTGACCCAGGTCACGCGCAGCAACGAAGCCGAATCGCAGCCGCAGTGGAGCCGCGACGGAAACCTGGTGATGCGCAGCGGCGATGCCTGGTACCAGTGGCGCGCCGGCCGGGGCCTGAGCCAGGCCGCCGTGGTCAAGGCGGAGAAAGACCCCGCGGCTGCGCCGAAGGCCGACGACCTGCGCGAGCGCCAGCTGGCGATGATCGCCACGCTCAAGAACGACCGCGCCCAGCGCGAAGCCGCGCGCACGCAGGACGACGACTGGCGCCGTGAAGATCCCACCCGCGCTCCGGCCCCGACCTACCTGGGCGACGACGTCAAGATCGTCGACAGCGCCCTGTCGCCGGATGCGAAGTGGCTGCTGGTGGTGACCCAGGCCAAGGCCGGCGACGAAGGCCAGGCCAGCAAGATGCCCAAGTACGTCACCGAGTCGGGCTACGAGGAATTCGAGGACGCGCGCACGCGCGTCGGCCGCAATTCGCCGCTGCCGCACAAGTTGTGGCTGGTCGACGTGGCCGGCGCCAAGGCCACCGAACTGAAGTTCGACGCGCTGCCGGGCATCGGCGAGGACCCGCTGGCGGCGATGCGCAAGGCCGCCAAGCTCGATCCGCTGAAGGGCAACCGCGACGTGCGCATCGAAAGCGACGCCAACGGCGGGGGCCCTGCCGTCCACTGGAGCGAGGACAGCCGCAACGTCGCCGTGCTGGTGCGCGCGGTCGACAACAAGGACCGCTGGCTCGCCAGCGTCGACTTGGCGGGCGCCAAGCTGGTCACGCGCGACCGCCTGACCGACAACGCCTGGATCAACTGGGGCTTCAACGAGTTCGGCTGGACGCCTTCGACCAACGGCGGCGACGGCGCACTGTGGTTCCTGTCCGAGCGCAGCGGCTACTCGCACCTGTACCTCAACGAGAACGGCAAGACGCGCGCGCTGACCTCCGGCAAGTGGGAAGTGTCGGCGCCTGCTTTGGCGGCCGACGGCAAGACCTTCTACTTCGTCTGCAACCAGAAGTGGCCGGGCGACTACGAAGTCTGCGCGGTCGACCGCACGGGCGGCCCGGTGCGCGAAGTCACCTCGCTCGACGGCGTCGAGGACTTCTCGCTTTCACCCGACGGCTCCAGGCTGCTGGTGCGCCACTCCGACAGCTACATGCCGCCGCAACTGGCGGTGATGAGTGCCAACGGCGACGGCGTCGTGCAACTGACCGACACGCGCACGCCGGAGTTCAAGAACCGCGAATGGATCGAGCCCGAGTACGTGCAGGTGCCGAGCAAGCACGGTGCCGGCGTGGTGTGGGGCAAGTTCTACGGCCCGAAGACGGTTGAGCCGGGCCGCAAGTACCCGATCGTGATGTTCGTACACGGCGCCGGCTACCTGCAGAACGTGAGCGACCGTTACCCGAACTACTTCCGCGAACAGATGTTCCACAACCTGCTGGTGCAGCAGGGCTACGTGGTGCTCGACCTGGACTATCGCGCCAGCGAAGGCTACGGGCGCGACTGGCGCACGGCGATCTACCGCAACATGGGCCATCCGGAACTCGAGGATTACCTGGACGGCCTGGACTGGCTGGTCGCAAGCAAGCAGGGCGACAAGGACCGCGCCGGCATCTACGGCGGCAGCTACGGCGGCTTCATGACGTTCATGGCGCTGTTCCGTTCGCCGGGCACGTTCAAGGCCGGCGCGGCGCTGCGCCCGGTGGTGGACTGGTCGCAGTACAACCACGAGTACACCAGCAACATCCTCAACACGCCCGTCCTGGATCCTCAGGCCTACAAGGTCTCCTCGCCGATCGAGTATGCCGGCGGCCTGCAGGACAACCTGCTGATCGCCCACGGCATGATCGACGACAACGTGTTCTTCAAGGATTCGGTGATGCTGACGCAGAAGCTGATCGAATTGCGCAAGGACAAGTGGGAGATCGCGCCGTACCCGATGGAGCGCCACGGCTTCACCCATCCGGACGCGTGGTACGACGAGTACCGCCGCATCTATGAGTTGTTCCAGCGCACGTTGAAGTAAGACGGAAGCGTCGACCCATGCAGTCGACAAACTGCCGTCTGACTTTTTGACGGATCCCTTCTCCCGCTCGCGGGAGAAGGTGCCCGCAGGGGCGGATGAGGGCGCGTTTGCGTTGGACTGAAAAGCCAGAGCGCCCTCACCCCAGCCTCTCTCCCACACGCGGGAGACGGGCTCGATGAGACTCTCTTCCCCGCCTGCGGGGGACGGGATCAATGAGCGCATAAGCTTCGCGCGTTACTTCGTCGCGGCCGTCGTGTCCGCCGACTCTTCCTTCCAGCTGCTGTCCGGATCGAATCGCGTCATCGCCTTGGCCAGCTTCTCGCTGTTGGGCCCCAGGTCCTTCTCGAACACTTCGCCCTCGTGGCTGATCATGAAGCTCATGACGCCGGTGTCGTTGTACTTCGCCGGCCATGCAATGATCGCGAAGCCGCGGCTCATGTTGTCGCCGATCTTGTAGTTGTACGCGCCGCCGGGCGCCGACGGTCCCTGCGAGGTCAACAGGTGGTAACGGTAGCCGTGCCATTCGCTACCCGGGGTGGCGTCTGCGAACAGCGGACCGAGCGGGCTGATCTCCCCGCTGTCGTCGTCGGCCCAGTACAGGCCATCGTGCTTGCCATCGGTGCTGACCACCTTCTGCGCGTATTCGAGGACGCCGTCGCCGTCGTGGTCTTCCTGCGCGTAATCCATCTGCGCGTCGTGGAAGGCGCGCGCGGACTCCTCCGTGGCCAACTCGTTGCGGCCGATACGGCGCTGGCGGATTTCCTCGGCACCGGCACGGACATCGAACTTCCAGCCTGCATTGGTTTTCGCCAGCGGTATCGGCAGCTTCCATCCGTCCTTTCCGACGGACAGGAAGGTGCGGCCTTGCGGAGCCGGTTCGAAGGAATGCCGTTGGCGATAGCCGGAAAGGAAGGCTTCGACATCGTCGCGATCGACGCCTGCAGTCGGGATGTAATCGTGCCAATCCTTGCCCAGCAGCGCGGCCAGCTTCTGCTCGTCGGCCTTGTCGGCGCCGAGCGCCGTGACGAACGCCTCTGCGGCTGCTTCCTGGGTGGGATAGGCCTGCTGCGCCTGCGCCAGCGGCGCTGCCGCGGCAAGGCCAACCAGCACGGCGAGCTCAAGCGCGTTCGGGATCGTCTTCATGGCTTCCCCTCCTTAACGACGATGCCCGCCGCCGGAGCGTTGGGGTGGGTTGGACTGTCGCTGTACCTGGTGACCGCCGCCGCCGCGAGAACCGCTGGGCCGGCTGGCCGACTGGTGGCTGGACCGTCCGCGGTCGGCCTGTGCGCGCGACTGCGAAGGGTTGTGCGCGCCGGCAAAGGCGTTGTTCTGCGGTCCCTGGCGCGATGCCTGCTGTCTGCGTGCGGCATCGCGTGACTGGGTGTTGTTTTGCCCCCGTTGCTGATGCGTCTGCGCCCGGTCGCGTGACCCTTGCCCGGCCTGCTGACGATCGCGTGCCTGCCCGGCCTGCGCTTGGCGATTGGCCGCCTGGGAACGATCGCGCTGCCCCTGCTCGGCCTGGGCTCGCTGCCGGTCCTGCGCCTGCGCCCGCTGGCGGTCCTGCGCCTGCGACCTGTCGGCGGTTTCGCGCGCACGATCGCGCGCCTGCCTGTCGAGTACATCGCGGCTCGCCGCCTGCGCGCGTTCGCTCGCCGTGCGGTTGCCGGCGCCTCGCTCCTGGATACCGCGCTGTTCCATCGACTGGCGCGCCCGTTCGCGATCGGCGGCCCGCGCCGGATCGTCGCCGCGGAACGCGTCGCGCCCTGCGCTTCCCTCCATCTGCCGGCCGTAGCGTTCGCGGCTGGCGCTGTCGCGATAGGGAACGCCGTCGCGATGCGCCGAGTTGTGCTGCCAGCTGTTGCGATTGCCCTCGAAGCTGCGATTGGAGTTGATGCTGTTGTAGTTATTGACGTCGATGTCGACGTCGCCGCCGCCCCAATCCATGTCGCCCCACAACGCGCTGGTGATCGCCACGCCGGTGCCGAAGGCGAGGCCGGCGACCAGTGCGCTTCCGGGGTAGTAGTACGACGGCGGCGGGTAGTACGCCGGCGGGTACGACGGATACGCCCACGTGCCATACGCCGTGGTCGGGTTGTAGCTGGGCACGTACACCGTTTGCGGGTTGGACGGCTCGATGATGATGGTGGGCGACGAGGTCGTTTGCACTGGCTCGACCGTCCCGCCCGTGGACGGTGCCGCGGCCGGCTCTGGGGCAGCTGCGGGCTGCTCGCTCACGCGCTGGTACTCGTTGCTCTGCAGGTTGCCGGCGGCCTGCGCCTGCCGGCGCAGGCGCTGCACGGCGTCCATGACGTCATTGGGCTGCGCCAGGAAGGCGTCGCCCAGGCGCTGCACCCAGGGCGGATCCATACCCAGCGTGGCCATCACCTGCGGAAACGCCACCAGCGACTGCACACTGGGGTCCCACGGCTGCGCGGACACCTGGCGCACCGCGTCGTCGCCCTTTGCGTCCGGATGCGCTTTCGACCAGGTCACCGCATCGGCCACGTTGCCGGGATAGGTCGCGGCCATCAGCACCTGCGCCAGCAACGAGTCCGGATAAAGCGCGATCGGCGCGACCATCTGGTCCAGTTCCGCCACGCCGAACACCGCTTGAGACGCCGGCGCGGGCGTCGGTGCCGGAGCAGCCGGGGCTGGCTGGGCGGGCGGCGGCGTGGCCGTGGTGGCGGCCGGCGTCGCGGCCGGCGGCTTGGGCTCTTCCTTCGAGCATGCCGCCGCCAGGGCCACAACGATGAGGGCGGTCGTAAAACGATGGATGCGCATGGACTTCTCCAACGCTGGGCGTAACTGACCACCTGAACGACGGCCGGACCCGGTCGGCGTTTATCTTGCAGGGCGTGCCCGCTATGTCCCCGTGAAGTCGATTCAGGCGGATTGCCTTAGGCGAATCCCCGCATGCGAATGCTGCCGCGGCACTCACCGCCCACTTCCCGCGCGCGGGAGGTGGGCCGCGCTTGGATCATTGCGCTGCGGCTACCGTGCCTTCGGGCACTTCCTTCCAGCTGCTGTCGGGATCGAAGCGCGTCATCGCCTTGGCCAGCTTCTCGCTCTCGGGCCCCATGTCCTTCTCGAACACCTGTCCGTCGTGGCTGATCATGAAGCTCATGACACCCGTGTCGGCGTATTTCGCCGGCCAGGCAATCAGCGCGAAACCGCGGCTCATGTTGTCGCCGATCTTGTAGTCGTACGCGCCGCGGAACGCCGAAGGGCCCTGCGCGGTCAGGATGCGGTAGTGGTAGCCGTGCCACAGTCCGTTGGGCGTGTCGTCGCCGAACAGCGGACCGAGCGGGCTTTCCTCGCCCCCTTCCACCTCGGCCCAGTAAAGGCCATCGTGCTTGCCGTCGCTGCTGAGGAACTGCTGCGCGTACTCGAGCACGCCATCGCCGTCGCGGTCGACGGCGGCATAGTCCATCTGCGCATCGTGATAGGCCAGCGCGGTCTGCACCACGTCCAGTTCGTTGCGACCGATCCGGCGCGCGCGGATTTCCGGCTCGCCTGCCTTGACGTCGAAGACCCAGCCCGCGTCTTTCTTCACCAACGGAGCCGGCAGCGTCCAGACATCCTTGCCCACGGCGAGAATGGCGCGCCCCGGCGTCGGTGTCTGGAACGAATGCTGCTCGCGATAGCGCTTGAGGAAGGCGTCCACGTCTTCGCGATCGACACTGTCCAGCGGAACGTATCGTCGCCAGTCAGGCCCGAAGATCGCGGCCAGGCGTGCCTCATCGGCTTTCTCGCTGCCAAGCGCGACCACCAGCGCTTGCGCGGCGGCGTCCGGCGTTGGGAATGGTTCCTGCGCGGCGGCCACTGTGGCCATCGATGCAAGGCAGGCCACCGCGAACAAACGAACGATGGGGATCATCTGAGTCTCCTTTCAACGACGCCGGCCACCGGAACGCCCTCCGCCGGAACGTGCCGGTCGCGACATCTGGTGACCGCCACTGCGTGAACCCGACCGCTGCGACGCGGAATAGCTGCCGTGGCCACGGTTCGCCGATGCACGCGACTGTCCCGGGTTGCCCGCGCCGGCGAAGGCGCTGTTGTTTTGACCACTGCGGTTGCCCGAGTACTGCTGACGCGCGCCGTCGCGGGCCTGCGCATTGCGCTGCGTGCCAGCGCCCGCCATGTCGCGTCCGCCCGCCTGCTCCCGGCCCATCTGCTGCGACGCCTGGCCGGCGCGGTCGCGCGCCTCACGGTTACTGGTGGCCGGCGTCTCGAAGCCGCGCTGCGACATCGACTGGCGCGCCCGGTCGCGATCGGCGGCGCGGGCCGGGTCGTGGCCGCGGAAATTGTCGCGTTGCCCGGCGCCATCCAGCTGGCGGCCGTACTGTTCGCGGCTGGCACGGTCGCGGTAGGGCACGCCGTCACGGTTGGCCGAGTTGTGTCGCCAGGTGTTGTCGGAACGGTTGATCTGGCGATTGCTGTTGATGTTGTTGTATCGGTCGACATTGATGTCGATGTCGCTGTTTCCCCAATTGCAGTTGCCCCACAGCGATGCGGTGATCGCAATGCCGGTGCCCCAGGCCAGTCCCGCCACGAACGCGCCCCCCGGGTAGTAGTACGGCGACGGCGGATAGTAGTAAGGCGGATACGAGGGATAGGCCCAGCCGCCGTAGACCGTGGTCGAGTTGTAGCTCGGTACGTATACGACCTGGGGGTTGGCCGGTTCGATGACGATCGTCTGCGTGGCCGGCTGGACCGCCGTCGTGGTGCCCCCCACAGCCGCCGGTGCTGCCGGCTCCGTGGTGACCTTTTGTTGTTCGTTGGACTTCAGGTTGCCGGCGGCTTGCGCCTGCTTGCGCAGTCGCTGCACCGAATCCATCACCGCCTCGGGCTGGGCGAGGAACGCATCGCCCATCTTTTGCACCCAGGCCGGGTCCTTGCCCAGCAGGTCCAGGACCTGGGGAAACGCCACCAGCGACTGCACGCTGGGATCCCAGGGCTCGTTGGCCACCCGGCGCACCGCCTCATCGCCCTTTGCGTCGGGATGCGCCTTCGCCCACTTCACCGCATCGGCGACGTCGCCGGGATAGGTCGTGGCCATCATGACCTGCGCGAGCAGCGAATCGGGGTACAGCGCGACCGGCGCCATCATCTGGTCCAGCTCTTCGCGCTTGAACGTCGTTTCGGATTGCGCGGACGAAGCGGCCGGCGCCGCAGCCGGCGCGCTGGCCTGCGGCGATGCCCCGGCGGCCGCGACGAACAACAGGGCCACCACCGGCAAGTGACGCATGGAAATGCGCATAGGGAATCTCCCATCGCAAGACGTCTGGGTTCGCGCTCAGCGCATCGAGGATGGCGCCAGGCCTTCGCGGCTATCATAGGCTTCGCACAAATCGCGCCTGTTCACATGGCCAACACGCCCGTGCCCCAAGCCGACCCACAACCCGACAACGCGGCCGGTTCCGACATCGACGTCGTCCGCGACTACCTGACCGGCCTGCAGGACCGCATTTGCGCGGCCATCGAAGGCGCCGACGGCCGCGCCCGTTTCCACGAGGACCAGTGGCAGCGCGCCCCCGACGGCGCTGGCGCCGGCAACACGCTCGCCAGTGGTGGTGGACGCACCCGCATCCTGCGCGACGGCGCGGTGTTCGAGCAGGCCGGCATCGGTTTCTCCGACGTGTCCGGCACCAAGTTGCCGCCGTCGGCAACCGCCGCGCGACCGGAGTTGGCCGGCGCATCCTGGCGCGCGGTCGGCGTGTCGCTGGTGTTCCATCCGCACAACCCGTACCTGCCGACGACGCACGCCAACGTTCGCCATTTCCGCGCGATCCGCGACGGTGAAACCGTGGCTTGGTGGTTCGGCGGAGGCTTCGACCTGACGCCTTTCTACCCGTTCGACGAGGACGTGCTGCACTGGCACCGCACCGCGCGCGAGCTGTGCGAACCCTTCGGTGCGCAGGCGCGCTACGACACGCACAAGCACTGGTGCGACGAATATTTCTTCCTCAAGCATCGCAACGAGACACGCGGCGTCGGCGGCCTGTTCTTCGACGACCTGCACGAAAACTTCGAGCGCGACTTCGCCTACCTGCGCGCGGTCGGCGACGGTTTCCTCGACGCCTACCTGCCGATCGTGGAACGTCGCCGGGATACGCCCTTTGGCGAGCGCGAGCGACAGTTCCAGTTGTACCGCCGCGGTCGCTACGTCGAGTTCAATCTGGTGTTCGATCGCGGCACGCTGTTCGGTTTGCAATCGGGCGGTCGCACCGAGTCGATCCTGATGAGCCTGCCTCCGCTGGTGCGTTGGGAGTACGGCTTCGCGCCGGAAACCGATTCCGCGGAAGCACGCCTTGCCGACTACCTGCGCCCGCGCGACTGGCTTGCCGATCTGGCCACAGCAGGTTGACTGGAACCGGCTGACTGGGGCCGGGTGACCGGAACCGGCTGACTGGGGCCGGCTGACTGGAGCCGGCTGAGTTTCAGGCTCCGCCCTGGCGGGCGTCGTCCTGGCCCGGTTCGGCTTTGCCTTCGCCCTCGCGCATCAGGATGGTGATGTGGCCGTTGGTTTCCAGCAGCGCCAGGTGCACGTGGCTGATGTCGCTGCAGCCGGCCTCGCGCATGGCCTTGGCCAGGTCGTCGCGGCTGACCAGCTCGCGGCGCAGCACATCGCGATAGACATGGCCGTTGCGCGCCAGCACCACCGGCTCGCCTTCGAGCAGGCGTTCGGCCCGCTTGCTGCGGGCGGTGACGAAGCCGACCATCCAGTTCAGTGTCATCAGCGTGGCCGCCAGCAGCAGTCCGCCGGACATCGACGTGTCTTTGCCGAGCAGCGCGTTCTGCACCGCGTTGCCGAGCAACACGATCAGCAGCATGTCGAACGAGGTGAACTGCCCCATCGTGCGCTTGCCGGAC
>DATDBD010000055.1:0-6679 GCA_036525015.1 Lysobacter sp. | reverse complement strand
TACGCAGGACGAACTGCCCGCCATGGCGGCGCGCTTCCAGCCAGCAATACAGCGCAGCGCGCGCGCCACCGATATGCAGGTAGCCGGTGGGACTGGGAGCGAAACGAGTGCGGGTCATGGCGGCTCGGGTTACGACGGGGGAAAGGGGGGCGATTTTACCGGATGGGCTGTTAGGCGGTCGCATGCCAGGCGGACACTTGTGTGTCCTGCGTCTTTTGCGGGATTGCGGCCCGCCCTTTTCCCTTCGACTTCGGCGCGGTGCGCCTGCGCGCAGGACGAACGGTGGAGGTTTTCGACGCCGCGATACCGTTCGTCCTGAGCGTAGCGCCGCATGCGCGAAGTCGAAGGATCGGCGGGCCGATAAACCCCGCAAGCCCCCTACAATCCAACCCCATGACCACGCTGTTCATTTCCGACCTTCACCTCGACGCCGAACGCCCGCAGATCACCGATCTGTTCGGCCATTTCATCCGCAGCGAGGCGCGCGGCGCCGACGCGCTCTACATCCTGGGGGACCTGTTCGAGGCCTGGGTCGGCGACGACGACCCGTCCGACACGGGCGCATTCGTCGCCAGCGAACTGAGCGCACTGAGTCGTTCGGGCGTGCCGGTGCATTTCATCCGCGGCAACCGCGACTTCCTGCTCGGCGATGCCTATGCGCGCCGCGCCGGCATGACCGTCCTGCCCGACCCCGCGGTGGTGATGCTCTATGGCAAGCCCACGCTGCTGATGCACGGCGATCTGCTGTGCACGGACGATGTCGCCTACCAGCAGTTCCGTTCGCAGACGCGCAAGCCGGAGTGGCAGGCGCAGTTCCTGTCGCAGCCGCTAGCGGCCCGCATCGCCTTCGCCCAGCAGGCGCGGGCGGCCAGCAAGGCGCACCAGAGCGGACTGCAGGACCAGGGGCGCATGGAGACCATCACCGACGTCGCGCCGGCCACGGTCGCCAGCACGTTCTCGCGCTACGCCATCGACACGTTGGTCCACGGCCATACCCACCGACCGGCCGTGCATCAGCTGGATGTCGACGGCCACGCGTGCCGCCGCATCGTACTGGGCGACTGGTACGAACAGGGCTCGGTGCTGCGCGCGGATGCGAACGGCTTCGACCTGCAGCGCCTGACGACCTGACCGGCAGCGAAGTCAGCCGGCCAGTTTCTCCAGCGCGGCCAGTTCTTCGTCGTCGAAACCCGCGGCGCTGCGCGCGGAATGATTGAACGGGCCGTACAGCACGGCCCTCGCATATTCGGCAAGCAGTTCGCGGAAGCGCGACAGCGGCTCCACGCCCTCGCGCTCGCAATACCAGCGGAACCAGCGCGAACCGGCGGCGACGTGCGCCACTTCGTCGAGCAGGATCACCTCGAGGATGTCCGCGGTGCCGTCGTCGCCGAGCGAGTGCAGCTTGACGATCATTCCCGGGGTCACGTCCAGTCCCCGCGCTTCCAGTACCCGAGGCACCAGCGCCATGCGCGCCAAGCCATCGTGCGCGGTCTTCTCGGCCATTTCCCACAAGCCGTTGTGGGCGTCGAAATCGCCGTAATCGCGACCGAATTCGCGCAGCCGCTCGCGCAGCATGGCGAAATGCCGCGCCTCGTCGTGGGCCACGTTGACCCAGTCGGCATAGAACTCGTGGGGCATCCCGCGAAACCGGTAAGCGGCGTCCCAGGCCAGGTCGATCGCGTTGAACTCGATATGCGCGACGGCATGGATGAACGCCGTGCGGCCTTCGATGGTGCCGAATCCGCGCTTGGGCAGATCTCGCGGATGCACCAGCAACGGGCGTTCCGGCCGGCCGGGCATGGCGATGGGCCGCGGCGGCGGCGCGTCTTCGGGAATGATCAGTTCACCGCGCGCGAATGCCTTCGCCGCCGCGATCGTCGACTCGACCTTGGCGTCAGGCGTGGCCGCATCCAGGCAGGCACGCGCAGCGTCGAACAACGAGCGCTGCATGCCGCTCAGTGCCCGCCGTCGTCCGCCATCGGACTGCCCCAGCCATCGGCGAAACCACCGTGGGTTTCAGCCAACTCGCCCAACTCGCGCTCCATCGCCGTGATCGCGGCGTGCGCCGGCACCATTACGCGCACAACGCAGACCTGCCACACGCCTTCGTAGTCGGACTCCGGCGAATCCACGATCACGTCTGGCAATGCCTCGGCCGCTTCGGCGAAGGCGTTGGCGAGACCCTCGTCGGCGAAGACGTGGAAGAACTCGATGCCGCGTTCGCGACTGAGGTCGTCACCATCCTCGAGCATGCGCTTGAGCACCTGCCCGTTCTCGTCGTCGGGGATCATCGCCATTTGCAGCCCGCGCATGCTCACGCCCTCCGGGTCTTCTTCGCCTCGTCCGAGCGCAGCTGCTTGATGCGCTCGAAATAGCCCGGCTCGATGCCGGTCACGTACTCGCCGTTGAAGCACGAAGAATCGAAGTGGTCGATGCGCCTCTTCGGGCCCGAGACCGCTTCCTCCAGGTCCGACAGGTCCTGGTAGATCAGCCAGTCGCAACCCAGTAGCTGCTGCACTTCCTCGTCGGTACGGTCGTGCGCGACCAGTTCCTCGGCCGAGGGCATGTCGATGCCGTACACGTTGGGATAGCGCACCGCAGGAGCGGCCGAGGCGAGGTAGACCTTGCGCGCACCGGCATCGCGCGCCATCTGCACGATCTGCTTGGACGTGGTACCACGCACGATCGAGTCGTCGACCAGCAGCACCACACGGTTACGGAATTCCAGCGGGATCGGGTTGAGCTTGCGACGCACCGATTTCGCGCGCTCGCCCTGGCCCGGCATGATGAAGGTGCGACCGACGTAGCGGTTCTTGATGAATCCTTCGCGGTACTTCACACCGAGCACGTTGGAGATTTCCAGCGCGGCATCGCGCGAGGTGTCGGGAATCGGGATCACCGTGTCGATGTCGTGGTCCGGGCGCAGGCGCAGGATCTTCTCGCCGAGCTTCTGCCCCATGCGCATGCGCGCCTTGTGCACGGAGACCTCGTCCATCATCGAGTCGGGTCGCGCGAAATACACGTATTCGAAGATGCACGGCGTGTGCTTATGCGGCTGCGCGCACTGACGCGTAAACAATTCACCGCGCGGCGTCACCACAACGCCCTCGCCCGGGCGCACGTCGCGCAAGCGCTCGAAGCCGAGCAGGTCGAGTGCGACCGACTCGGACGCGACCGCGTATTCGTCCTGCCCGCCCGAGGAGCGCTTGCCCAGCACCAGCGGACGGATGCCGTTGGGATCGCGGAACGCGACCAGGCCCAGGCCCAGCACGGTGGCGACGACGGCGAAGCCGCCGATGCAGCGGCGGTTGACACCTTCGATCGCCTTGAACGCGGCTTCGGGATTGAGCGCCTTCTGCGTGTCCAGTTCATGCGCGAACACGTTGAGCAGGACCTCCGAGTCCGACTCGGTGTTGACGTTGCGGCGGTCCTGCTCGAACACCTCGCGCCGCAGCGCGTCGGTATTGATCAGATTGCCGTTGTGCGCCAGGGCGATGCCGAACGGGGAATTGACGTAGAACGGCTGCGCCTCATCCGAGCCTTCGCTGCCTGCCGTCGGATAGCGGCAATGGGCGATGCCGACACGGCCTTCGAGCAGGCTGATTGCGGCCGCATCGAAGACGTCGCTGGCCAGGCCATTGCCCTTGTGCACGCGCAGCTTGCTGCCGTTGGCGGTGGCGATGCCGGCCGCGTCCTGGCCGCGATGCTGCAGCACCCCCAGGCCGTCGAAGAGCTGCGCCGCGACGTCGGTGTTGCCGACGATACCGAGAATGCCGCACATGGTGATGAGTCCTGCCTAGTAAATGGGGTTGTTGCCAGTGCGCCGTCAGGCTTCGCTGACCGGCGCCGGCAGCGCCTGCCCGTCATCCGGGGGCACTGTTTGAATTTCATCGCGACCATCCAGGTCCACTTGCGCGGCCACCCACTCGGGCAGCCAACCGCGCAGCCATTGCGCGCCCGGCACGAATACCGGCACCACCTGCGAGCGCTGCCATTGCGCCTCGCGCGGCATCCCTGTCAGTCCGAGCACCAGCACCAGCGCGCAGGCGACGAACGCACCGCGCGCCAATCCCAGCGCCAGGCCCAACGTGCGATCCAGGCCGCTCAATCCGGCCGACTGCACCGCCTTGCGGACCAGCCATCCGACCAGGCCCACCACCACCATCACGCCGATGAAACTCAGCGCGTAACCAGCCAACAGCTCACCGGCTCCCGGTTCACCATCGCCGGCCAGCATCAGCGCCAGTTGCGCGCCGAAGCGGAAAGCAGCCCAGCCCGCCAGCACCCAGGCCGTAAGCGAGGCCAGCACGCCGACGAACCCGCGCATCAGCCCGAGTAGCGCCGACACGGCGACCACCGCCAGCAACACCCAATCGACCGCGCCCATCGTCGCCTTGCCGGCCGCCGATCAGGGATGCGGACGAACGATGCCGTCGACGCCCAGCTTGGCCGCTATCTGCGCCTTCAGCTGATCGGCCTCGGCGCGGCTGACGACCGGACCGATGCGAACCCGGTTCAACAGGCCCTTGTCGGTACGTACTTGCTCCACGAATGCACTGAAACCGGAAGCGCGTGCCTTGTCACGCAGCTTGGTGGCGTCGGCGGCATTGCCGAATGCGCCGAGTTGAACGGCGAAGCCCACCGCGGATGCAGCCGGCTTGGTCGGCTCCGGCTTGGTCGGCGCAGGTTCAGGCTTGGCAGCAGCAACCGCCGGCGGCGTCGCGGGTTTGGGTTTCGCGGTGGTGCTTGCGGTCACCGGCTTGGCCGGCTCGGCTGGCAGCGCCACCTGCTTGGAAGGAGATGTGGCCGGCTCGGCCGGGTTCAACGGCACCGGCGCCGATACGGAAGCAGGCTGCGGGGCGCTGGCCAGGGCATGGGCCGCGTCGTTGGTGTCGGCATCCAGGGTGACGACCTTGGCGCTGACATCGCTGCGGACCTTGGCCGACTCCAGGCGGGCAGCCTCGGCCTCGGCCTGCGAGGCATACGGACCGATACGCACGCGGTGCAGCGTGCGTTCGCCGCTGTGCGTGGTTTCCTGGTAACCCGGCAACTGCGCCGTCTGCAATGCCTTGACCACGCGCTGCGCGTCGGCCTCGGTCCCGTAACTGCCAAAGCTCACGGCGTAGTCGCCACCGGCCACCGCGGCCGGCTGCATCGCATTGGTGCTGGCGGCCGGCTTTTCGGCAGCGGTATCGACCGTCGGCAGACGCTCGCCGTCCGAGGGCGCATCCATGCCGACCACGCCGCCCTTTGGCGCGTCGCCCGGCCCTACCAGGGGTAATTCACGGGTTTCGAACTGGCCCTGCGGCGCATCGGGAAGTGTCAGGGGGACATCGGAAGCGCCGCTTTCGGGGGCTGGCCCCTTGATCAGCATCGGCAGGAATATCACCGCGAGTGCGACGAGAACGGCGGCGCCGATCAGTCGCTGTTTCAGGGCAGGTTCCATCGGTCTCGCACGCCACAGGCGGATCGCCACGCGGAATTATAACCTTGCGATGCGCCGTACCCCGGTCCGTGAGATCGCCGTTCAGTCTTGGGCGAGCCAGTCGAGCGCCGCGGCGGCGGTATGGAAAGAACCGAAAACCAGGATGCGATCGCCCGGCTGCGCCTTCTGCAACGCCGCTTCCAGCGCGGGGAGAACCTGTTCATGCCGGAAACCGTCGGCAGCGGGAGTGCCGGCCAGCCGTAGCGCCAGCGCCTGAACGCTGCCGCCGCGCGGACCGGTCTCGGCCAGCCCTGCGAGATGCCATTGACCCACACGAGGCGCCAATGCCTGCACCACGCCTGCCACATCCTTGTCGGCCAGTGCGGCATACACGGCATGCACCGTTCCATCGGTGGGATCGGCCGCCAACCACGCCGCCAGCGCGCCCGCGGCCTGCGGGTTATGGGCCACGTCGATCACGATCTCGACCCCGCCGCGCTCGAAGCGTTGCAGGCGTCCGAGCACCAGCGCCTGCCCGACGCCTTCGGCGATCGCAGCCTTGGGCAGCGGCCTGGGCGGACGGCCGAGCGCGCGCAACGCGGCGATGGCGACGGCTGCGTTGCGCAACTGCACCGGTGCGGTCAAGCGCGGCATCGGCAGGTCCAGCCGGTAGCCGACTTCACGCCAGCGCCAGTGGGGTTGCGGAGTATTCCCGTCATTGGCGACGATCGCCGGCAGCTTTTCGAAGAAGAAATCGCTGCCGATCCGCCAGGTCGACGCACCGATCTGATAGGCATGGCCGAGCACGCTCGATGGCGGAAGGTCATCGCCCAGCACCAGCGGCTTCCACGCACGCGCGATGCCGGCCTTCTCGGCGCCGATCGTCTCGCGGTCGCCGCCGAGGTAGTCCTGATGGTCGAGGTCGACGGTGGTGATCACCGCGACGTCGGCATCGACGAGATTGGTGGCGTCCAGGCGTCCGCCCAAACCGACTTCGAGAATCGCCAGGTCGAGCCCCGCGCGCTCGAACAACCACAGCGCCGCGAGCGTGCCGTATTCGAAATAGGTCAGCACCACCTCTCCGCGCGCCGCTTCGATGGCCTCGAACGCGGCGATCAGATCCGCATCGCCGGCATCGGCGCCGTTGATGCGCACGCGCTCGTTGTACTGCAGCAGGTGCGGCGAGGTGTAGGCGCCGACCTTCCAGCCTGCCGCGCGTGCGATGGCCTCGATGAAAGCGACGGTCGAGCCCTT
>DATDBD010000054.1:0-11386 GCA_036525015.1 Lysobacter sp. | reverse complement strand
CCCGGTCGTCGAGAGTGCGGGCGTCGAGCGTGCGGGCGGTGGCACTCATGCGGTCGGCGCGGTCGGCGGGGCCGGCGGGGTCGGCGGGGAGAACGGGATGGTGTCCGGAGCGACGGCGCCGCCGGAGATGATGAAGCTCATCGCCTGGTCGACGGTCCAGTCGGTGGGTGTGATCTTCTCCACCGGGACGATTTCCAGGTAACCCGAAGTCGGATTGGGCGTGGTCGGCACGTACACCGCCGCCAGCTCGCGCCCGGTGCCCTGTTCTCTGATGACGCGGGTGACGAAGCCAATCGACTTCATCTCGGTATGCGGGAAATCCACCAGCACCACGCGCTGCGTGCCATCGGGTTTGGTTTGCAGGATGTCGAGCAACTGCCGTGCACTGCCGTAGATCGTGTTGGCCAGCGGAATGCGCTGGATCAGCGCTTCGAACCAGCGCAGCATGCGCTGGCCGATGACGCGCCGCGCCATCACGCCCGAGAGCAGGATCACCGCCACCGTCGCCAGCAAGGCCAACGCGGTCTGTACCCACGGCTGGGTCAGCCAGGACAGCGACGGATCGCGGCCGGCCAGGTTCTGCAGTGCCGGGCCGATCAGCGGCCGGCTGATGTCCGAGAGCAGGACGAAGACGAACTTGACCACGACCCAGGTCAGCCAGATGGGCAGCAGGGTCAACAGGCCGGTGAGGAACAGGCGTTGCAGGGTGGGTTTGCGCATGGGGGCCGATTGTATAGGCCTGCATGCTCCAGGTGAGTGCGTCGGGCCGTGCCCGATCCGCGCGTTGCTACAAGTCGCGCACCAGGCGGAAACCCACGTCGTCGTAACCGCGCCCGGACGTCAGTGCACGTTGCTGCTCGGACTTGCGCCACGACGAGCCTACGGCCTGGCGCTGCTGGCAGTTCGGGCCGCAGTCGCGAAGCCACAGCGAGATATCCTGGCCGCTGACTTCGGCGGCGGCCTTGCGTGCTTCTTCGGCGTTGGGAAGGCGGTAGCGATGCCCGGTCTGGCGGCTGTACCACAGCGCATAGGCCTCGGCGTCCTCGAACGACACGCACACGACCGGCTCGCCATTGCCCTGGGTGAAGCCGGGAGCTTGCCAGCTGCGGGGGGATAGCAATCGCAATACCGAGGCGCGCTCGCGGCAGAGTGCGGCCGCGCGGCCGGTGGCGGACGTGAAGCGCTGGTAGTCGCCGCGGGTGACCGGCTTCTGGCTGATCGCGAATGCACCCGTGGAGCCATCGCGCAGCACCGCCCCCGCCGGATCGCCAGGAAGGACTTGCCCCTTGCGCGGAACGGCCTTCGCGCTGGCGACCATCTTCGCCGTGGTTGCGGTGGGGACATCGAAGTCGGGCGCGATTGCGGCCACGCGCTGGGCCGACTCGCGGTCGTAGCGCTTCACTGCCTTGTCCATTCGTGCCTGCAACTCGGTCAAGGCCGTCTTGCGCAATGCCTGCTGCTCAGCACTGTTGCCATTGCCGGTCTGCTCGCCGAGCGCCACGGCGGTGGCGAAATAGTCGCGTGCCCGCGTGTCATTGCCGCTGCGCAGGTTGCGAGCGAGTTCATCGCCAAGGGCGTTGGTAAGCTCCCCGATCACCCGATGCACTTCCGGATTGGTGCTGTCGGCGTGCCAAGCCGCAAGCGCGCTCGAATAGGCGTTGCCATCCTCCGGCGCGGTCAGTTTGCGTTGCGCGATCTGCCGGCGCGTGTCGTCCAGCGCACGTTGCAACGGCGCTTCGGGAAGCGGCGCCATCATCGCGTCGGTGGGATCCGGGGCGATCACGGCAGGCGTCGGTGCCGAGGCGTCGACCCCGAAGAAGCTGTCGCTTCCATCGCGGCCCATCAGCCACAAGGAGCCCAAGCCCGCGACTGCGAGCAGTACCAGGCTGGCCCAGAGCTTCGTGGGCGATTGCGTCAGCGACATCACCCGCTCGCGCGCTACATCCAGGCGCGGCCAGATGCGGTGCTGCTCGATCGCGGTCACGGCCTCGCGCATGTGCGCGACGCTCTGGAAACGGTTGAGCGGACCCTTGGCCAGCGCGCGGTTCATGAAGCGCTGCCAGTGGCGCAGCGATACCGGCAGCTTCGGGATCGGATCCTGCGCGTGCATCACCGCCATCGAGAGTGCATCGCCAGCCTGGTACGGCAGGTGTCCGGTGAGCATTTCCCAGGTCAGCACGCCAAGGCTGTAGAGATCGGCGCGTCCGTCGACGTCCTCGCCACGCGCCTGCTCGGGTGCCATGTAGGCGGTGCTGCCGACGGCCAGGCCGGCTGCGGTCACGCGCGGGCCGAAGCCGCGGCGCAGCGCGATGCCGAAGTCGGCCAGCAGCGGCCTGCCGCTGTCGTCGAACAGCACGTTCTCGGCTTTCACGTCGCGATGAATTACGCCGCAACTGTGCGCGTATTCGATCGCCGACAGCAGCGCGCGCAGGATGTCGATGACGCGTGCCTCGTCGGTCACGCCGTTCTTGCCGATGAAGCTGCGCTGGCCGAGGTGGCCTCGCGCCAGGTACGGCATCGAGTAATACGGCAGGCCGTCGCCGGTGCGACCGACTTCGTAGATGTTGACGATGTGCGGGTGCTCGAGTCGCGCGATGGTGCGCGCCTCGTTCTCGAAGCGGCGTCGACTCACTTCATCCGACAACGCCTGCGACTGCATCACCTTGATCGCAACCTCGCGCGACAGCGCGAGCTGCTGGCCGAGGTACACGGTCGACATGCCGCCGTGGTTCAACACGCGCAGCACCCTGTAACCGGCGATGTCCGGCAGGGGCGGTGCGTGGCGGTCGTTGTTCGATACGGTGGTTGACATCGCCGCCCCCCGAAGCGGATACGTCAAAAATCAAACAATACGCCCATCGCGTCAAGGACTCGACAACGCCGCTCACGCCCTTTGCTTTTCGATGTGACGCCCCGCGTCACTTCTGGTTGCGGTGGGTGGGTTTACGACGCACGTAGAGCTGTTTTCGCACTCGCGCCACCACATCGCCTTCACGGTCGATCACCTCGGTGTCGAACCAGCGCAGGACTTTCTCGCCGCCGGCGGCGTCCCGGCGCAACTGGTCGAGGGTGGGCTCATCCAGCCGGAACTGGGCATGCACGCGGCCGCGACCCGGCTTGACGAACTCGATCGTGCCGGCCTTGTCCCACACGTAGTAGTCGCGCCCCATCGCCTTCATCGTCAGCAGCATCCAGAACGGATCGGTCATCGCGAACAGGCTGCCGCCGAAGTGCGTGCCTACGTAGTTGCGGTTCCAAGGGCGCATGCGCAGCTCGACGCGCGCATGGCGGTAGTCGTCGGCGATGTCGGTGACGTGGACGCCGGCAAAGGAGAATGGCGGCCACAGGTTCAGGAGGTGGCGCAGGAAGCTGGCTTTCATTCGCGATGCGGGGCAAGAGGGGGTTCCCCATCTTGCCATACGCATGCGTATTGCTGAAGCCGGCGCGGCGTCCGGCGCTCGCTCAGAACAGCAGCGAGGCCATCCGGCGACGGTAGCGACCGACCAGGTCCTCATCCTCGACGATCCGGAAGGCGTCGATCAGCGCCTTGCGCGGCAGGCCATCGGAATAGCTCCGGTCGCGACGCAGCATCTCCAGGAACTGCTCGAGCCCCGCTTCGGATTCGCCAGCGACCAGGCGCTGCACGCCCAGCAGGTGGCGCGCGCGCAGGTCATCCGGATTGCCGGCGATCGCCGCCTCCAGCACCTCGCTCGGCGGCGCGTCTTTCAACAGGGTGGCAAAACCCAGGTGTGCACGTGCGCGCTGCGTGCGCTCGTCGGTGGCGAGGTTGGCCGGCAACGCATCGAGCAGTTGCTCGGCTTCGTGCGCGGCGCCGGTGCGCAGCAGGGCCAGGGCGAGATCGAGCTTGAGCTCGTCCTTGTCCGGCTGGGCCGCCATCTCGCCGCGCAGGCGCACGACTTCGGCGTGCAGATCCAGCGGAGGCGCGGCTTCGGCAGTGGTGTCGTCCGCCGCTTCGACCGCTTCCGCGGGCTCGATGCCGTGGTGCGTCAGGAACTCGCGCAACTGGCCTTCCGGCAGCGCGCCGGGGAAGCCATCGACCAGTTGCCCGCCCTTGACCAGGAATACGGTCGGAATCGAGCGCACCTGGAAGGCGCCGGCCAGTTGCTGTTCCTTGTCGACGTCGACCTTGGCCAGTTCGAACGCGCCGTGATATTCGCCGGCGAGTTTTTCCAGGATCGGCCCCAGCGTCTTGCACGGACCGCACCATTCGGCCCAGAAGTCGACCAGCACCGGCGTCTGCATCGATTTTTGCAGTACTTCGGTCTCGAAGTTGTCGGCGGTGGCATCGAAAACGTGGGGCAGGGCGGTGTCGGCGGTCATCGGTACTGGCTCGCGTAGCGTTGTCGCAGGTATGGGGGCGGCTCCGCGGGCAGGCAAGGCGCGTGCATCGGACGGGTGCCGGAAGGTTGCGCACGCTAGCATGGCGGCATGACCCGCATCCTTTCCCGCCGTGACAGCCACCTGGGCGTGCTGGCGGCGGCCTGCAGCATCCTCGCCGTGATCGGTTTCGGCGTGGCGCTGGACGGCTACTCCCACGTCGTGCATCCGCTGGCGTTGCTGGGCGCCCGTGGCATTCCGGGCGCAACCGCATTCAACCTGCTCGGGTTCGTCGTGCCGGGACTGCTCGCCGCCGCGGTGGCGCTGCGCATGCGCACGCGCCTGCCGAAGCAGGTTGGCTGGGCCGGTGGCATCGGCGCCGCGCTGCTGCTGCTGTCGGCGTTGGCGTTTGCGGCGCAGGGGCTGCTGCCGCTGGATCCCCACGACCTCGACGGCCCGGTCAGCCAGTGGCATGCGACCTGCTGGACGCTGTGGTGGATCGCGTTCCTGCCCGGAACGGCGCTGCTGGCGCTGGGACTGCGGCGTAGCGACGGCTGGCGCGGCTTCGCGCGGTTGGCCGCGGTCGCCGCGGCGTGCGGACTGGTGCTGACGGTGGTGTCCGGCGTGCTGCTGCCGGGCCCGATCGCACAGCGCCTGCTGCTGGCGCTGTGGTGGTGCGTGATAGTCGTAGCGTCGCGATCGCGCTGATCGCGACGCCGGGTGACGGCCCTCAGCCCTGCGCGGGCTGGCGATACACCACGCCGTCCTTCATCACGAAGTCGACTTTCATCACCGCGCCGATGTCGTCGACCGGATTGCCGGGCATGGCGACGATGTCGGCGCGCTTGCCTGCTTCGATGACGCCCTGGTCGTCGACGCCCAGCACCTCGGCGGCACGGATCGTCGCCGACTGCAGTGCCATGCTCGCGGGCATGCCGGCTTCGACCATGTAGACGAATTCACGCGCGTTTTCGCCGTGCGGGCCCACGCCCATGTCGGTGCCGAAGGCGATCTTCACGCCGTTTTTGTAGGCACGCGCGGCGGTGTCCTGGATCAGCGCACCGATCCGGATCGCCTTCGGGCGCACCACTTCGGGGAAGTAGCCATCGATCTTGGCCTTGTCGGCGACGAAGCGCCCGGCGGAGATCGTCGGCACGTACCACGTGCCCTTCTGCTTCATCAGCGACATGGTGTCCGGGCTCATGTAGGTGCCGTGCTCGATGGAGGTGACACCGCCGAGCACCGCGCGGCGGATGCCTTCGTCGCCGTGCGCATGCGCGGCCACCTTGTAGCCGTAATCCTTGGCGGTATCGACGATGGCCTTGACCTCATCGACCGTGAACTGCGGCGCGTCGCCGGATTTGGCGTATGACAGCACGCCGCCAGTCGCGGTGATCTTGATCAGGTCGGCGCCGTCCTTGTAGTGCTGGCGCACGGCCTGGCGCGCCTCGTCGACGGAATTGACCACGCCATCGGTGGGGCCGGGCGGACCGACCAGGTGCGCGAGCGCGTCGTTGTAACCGTTGGTGGGATCGCCGTGTCCGCCCGTGGTGGAGATGATGCTGCCGGCGGCCCAGATGCGCGGTCCATCGACCAGCCCCTGGTTGATGGCATCGCGCAGGTGCAGCGACACCTCGCCACCGAGGTCGCGCACGCTGGTGAAACCGGCGAGCAGGGTCTTCTTCGCGTAGCCGACCGAGCGGAACGCGAAGTCGGTATCGTCGAGGCGGAAGCCTTCCGAGTAGCTCTGCTGGCTGGACTGGCTGCCCAGGTGCACGTGCAGGTCGGTCCAGCCGGGCGAGCAGGTGTGGCCGGACAGATCGATGATCTGAGCGTCGGCAACGCTGACGCGGCCGGGCAACACTTCCGCGATCTTGCCATCGCGTACGACCACCGTGCGCGCGTCGAGCAGCTTGCCGCTGCGGGCATCGAAGAACTGGCCGCAGTGCAGCGCGCGAACGGGTTCGGCGGCATGGGTGGCCAGGCTGGCCGTTGCGGCGGCCAGCGCCAGTGCGACAGTCTTGAACACGGATCATCTCCCCAGATGGATGATCCGATTGAAACACATGGCGATCGGCCGCAAGCGGGCAGTGGGATCACGACAGCATCGGCAAAGCCGCCGTGGCGGCCTGGAAACCTTGGCTTGCGTCAGCGGGCGATTACGCGGATCGCCACTTCGCGTCCGAGCAGGCACGCGCCGACCACTTCCCAGTCCAGGTGCTGTGCAGCGGCAAATTCGGAGAAGGCTTTGAGTTCGTGGTCGGCATAGCCCGGATACGCCAGCAGATCGTCGAACACGATCACGCTTCCGGCCACCAGCCTGGGCTCGGCTGCCTGCAGCACCGTCCGGGTGGAGCTGTAGAGATCGCAGTCCACATGCAACAACCGGACCGGGCCGGGCTGGTTGCCGAAGAAGCCAGGCAGCGTGTCCTCGAACCACCCCGCATGCAGGCGCACGTTGTCGCCCGCGCGTGGCAGCCGTCCGGCCGTGCTGTAGGCCCCGGCCCCTTCATGGGCGCTCCACGCTTCGGGGAGCCCCTGGAAGCTGTCGAAACCGTGCACGGGGCCCGGCGTGGAGCGGGCGATCAGTCGCAGCGAGCGTCCGAAATAGACGCCGCATTCGAGCGTGATGCCTTCGGCGGGCGCCAGCGCCAGCGCCCGTTCCAGCACGCGGGCAGGCAGGCCGATGTGCACATCGGGCGCACAACGTTGCTGCATGACCCAGCGCAGGCTTTCGATGCGGGCCTGATGGCGCGGATCGTCGCCTTCGACCTGGGGCAGAAGCCCCGACTGGATGGCGGCGATCGCCTGGTCGAATTCCCCGCACTGGCCCCGGCCCAGGTGGGGCTGCAGCAGTGAGCGCGCCGCATCCAGGTCGTCCGGCACCCGGTCGAGCGCAGCGTGAAGGGCCACATCGGGATCGTATGCATGCAACTGCAGTGCCAACGCCATCGCGGCCGATTCGAGCGAGCGCTGCCCCAGCATCGACGCGGCGCGCAGCAAAGCCACATGGGTTTCACCCGATTGCGGGTTGCGATCGCGCGCCAGGATGAAATGCCCGAGGGCTTGTTCGTAATCCCCGCACATCCATTCCCCTCGCGCCAGCGCCAGGGCCGTATCGGCGGTGTTTTCCGCGGCATGGCGCTCCGCCAAGCCTCCCAGCCATTGGCGGCGGGCCTGGTCCAGTTGCTCGGCAGAACGTGACAAAGCGGCTCCGAGGTGGGTTTGTGAGGGCGCCATGGTACCCGCGCGCGTAGCGGCACATGGTGCGCTGCGGTAGGCTTCACAGTCTTTCCCCGACGTCCCCCGCCGCCGTGTCCAGCGAAGCCGTTACCGAAATCCGCCCCTTCGAACCGCAGGCGATCGAGACCGCCGCCCAGCTCTACTGGGAGTCGACTCGCGCCTTCGAGGTGACGGAGGACTCGGGCAAGCCCAAGTACTACTGCCTGTCGATGCTGCCGTATCCGTCGGGGGCGCTGCACATGGGGCACGTGCGCAACTACACGATCGGCGACGTGATCAGTCGCTACAAGCGCATGACCGGCTACAACGTGCTGCAGCCGATGGGCTGGGATGCATTCGGCCTGCCAGCGGAAAACGCAGCGATCAAGAACAAGACCGCGCCCGCGAAGTGGACCTACGCCAACATCGCGCACATGAAGGCGCAGCTCAACCAGATGGGCTATGCGATCGACTGGTCGCGCGAGTTCGCCACCTGCACGCCGGACTACTACGTGCATGAGCAGCGCATGTTCGTGCGCCTGATGAAGCTGGGCCTGGCCTACCGCAAGAACTCGGTGGTCAACTGGGACCCGGTCGACCAGACCGTGCTGGCCAACGAGCAGGTCATCGACGGCCGCGGCTGGCGCACCGGCGCGGTGGTGGAAAAGCGCGAGATCCCGCAGTGGTTCCTCAAGATCACCGACTACGCGCAGGAACTGCTCGACGGCCTGGACACCCTTCCGGGCTGGCCGGACGCGGTCAAGACCATGCAGCGCAACTGGATCGGCCGTTCCGAAGGGCTTGAGATCCGCTTCGACGTGGTCGATGCCGACGGCCGCGCAGTGCCGCCGTTGTCGGTGTTCACCACGCGCCCGGACACGCTGATGGGCGTGACCTTTGTGTCGATCGCCTCCGAGCACCCGCTGGCGCAGGCCGCCGCGGCCAAGGACACCGACCTGGCCGCGTTCCTGAAAGAACTGAAGAAGGGCGGCGTCACCGAAGCCGAGCTGGAGACGCAGGAAAAGCGCGGCATGGACACCGGCCTGTGCGCGCTGCACCCGATCACCGGCGAACAGATCCCTGTGTACGTCGCCAACTTCGTGCTGATGAATTACGGCACCGGCGCCGTGATGGGCGTGCCCGGACACGACCAGCGCGATTGGGAGTTTGCACAGCGCTACCGGCTGCCGATCAAGATGGTGATCGTGCCGCTCGAAGTGCGTGACGCAGTCGGCGAGATCGGACAGCACGTCGCCCGCCACGACGACCCGATGCGCACCGCGCTGGGCGCCGCCGGCTCGGTCGATGTGTACGAGACCACCGCGGCCGTGCAGGTCGTCGAGGAGTTCCAGCGCCGCATCGCCGAGGAATCGGGCTACACCGAGCGCGGCTGGCTGGTGAACTCGGGCGAGTTCGACGGCATGGATTTCCAGCAGGCGTTCGATGCGCTCGCCGCGCGATTCGAAGCCGAGAACCGCGGCCAGCGCCGCGTCAATTTCCGCCTGCGCGACTGGGGCGTCAGCCGCCAGCGCTACTGGGGTTGCCCGATTCCGGTAATCCTGTGCCCGAATTGCGGCGACGTGCCGGTGCCGGAAGAGCAACTGCCGGTAGTACTGCCCGAAGACGTGGCCTTCAGCGGCGTGGCATCGCCGATCAAGGCCGACCCGCAGTGGCGCAAGACCACCTGCCCGCAGTGCGGCACCGCGGCCGAGCGCGAAACCGACACCTTCGACACCTTCATGGAGTCGAGCTGGTACTACGCGCGCTATACGTCGCCGGGCGCGGAGCAGCAGGTCGATGAGCGCGCCAAATACTGGACGCCGGTCGACCAGTACATCGGCGGCATCGAGCACGCGATCCTGCACCTGCTGTACTTCCGTTTCTATCACAAGCTGATGCGCGACCAGGGCCTGGTCGCGTCCGACGAGCCGGTGATCAACCTGCTGACGCAGGGCATGGTCATCGCCGAGACCTTCTACCGCGACAACGGCGACGGCTCGAAGGAATGGATCAACCCGGCCGACGTCGAGGTGAGCCGCGACGAGCGCGGCCGCATCACCGGCGCGACGCTGATCGCCGACGGCCAGCCGGTGGTGATCGGCGGCATCGAGAAGATGTCGAAGTCCAAGAACAACGGCGTCGATCCGCAACTGATGGTCGGCAAGTTCGGCGCCGATACGGTGCGCCTGTTCTCGATGTTCGCCGCGCCGCCGGAGCAGTCTCTGGAATGGCACGAGGCCGGTGTCGAAGGCATGGCGCGGTTCCTGCGCCGCTTCTGGCGCGAAGTGATCACGCATGCCTCGCAGCCCGATCATCCGCGCGTCGACCCGTCCAAGCTCGATGCCGCGCAGAAGACCATGCGCCGGCAATTGCACGAGACCATCCAGAAGGTCGGCGACGACTACGGCCGCCGCCACAGCTTCAACACCGCGATCGCCGCGCTGATGGAACTGCTCAACCACGTCGGCAAGTTCACCGACATCAGCGAGCAGGGTCGCGCGGTGCGTCACGAGACGCTCGAGGCGATGGTGCTGCTGCTCAATCCGGTCACGCCGCATGTGAGCCATGCGCTGTGGCAGGCGCTGGGCCATCGCGAGACGCTGCTGGAGGACGTGCCGTTCCCGCAGCACGATCCGGATGCGCTGAAGCGCGATGCGGTGACGCTGGCAGTGCAGGTCAATGGCAAGCTGCGCGGCACGATCGACGTGCCCGTCAGCGTGAGCCGGGAAGACGCCGAGCGGCAGGCCCTGGCCGAGCCGAACGTGGCCAAGTACCTGGAGGGCCTGACCGTGCGCAAGGTGATCGTGGTGCCGGGCAAGATCGTCAACATTGTCGCGACCTGAATGCCTCGGCTTGCCGGTGGTGTCGGCCTCGTCCAGACTGCGCGCATGACCTTCCGACCGTTGCTCCGACGCCCGCTGCTGCGCATGGCTCCAGTGGCTCTCGTGCTGGCCCTTTCGGCCTGCGGCTTCCACCTGCGTGAGGCGCTGGAACTGCCGCCGGACCTGGGCGCGGTGAAGGTGGTGTCGGTGGACCGCTACAGCCCGCTGGCCGAATCGCTGTCGCAGTCGCTGGCCCGTGCCGGCGTGGCGGAGGCCACCTCCGACATGAAAGACGTGACGGTGCTGGACCTGTTGGCCGAGCGCTGGGGCGATCGCCCGATCGCCCTGGACTCACTGGGTCGTGCACAGGAGTACAGCCTGCGCTACGCCGTGACCTTCGAGTTGCGACGGGCCGATGGCTCCACGCCGGTGCCGCGACAGACCATCGAGCTGGCGCGGGACTACATCTCCAACCCGACCAACTCCACCGGCACCGAGAGTGAGCGTGAAATCCTGCAGCGCGAGCTGCGGCGCGAGATGTCCGCCTCGGTGTTGCGTCGCCTGGGCGCGGTCGCGCGCGGCGGCGGAATCATGGGCGACGGTCCTGGCCCCGGCGAGGTCCCGGTGGCGGCCGATGCCGCCAAGGCCGCGCTTGAAGCCGCCGACGCGATGGACAATCCGCCCGTGGATGCCCCGCCTCCGGCCCCGACTGAAGAGAAGAAGCCACGCTGATGGAGCTCAGGCCTGAACAGCTGGTCAGCCAGCTCGGCCTCGATCAGCCCGCTCCGCCGCCGCTGCGTCCTGCCTACCTGATCGCGGGCCCCGAGCCGTTGCGTGTGCTGGAGGCCGCCGACGCCGTGCGGGCCGCGGCGCGCCAACAGGGCATCAGCGAGCGCGAAGTATTCGAAGCCGAGGGCAACCAGCGCGAGCCGGACTGGAATGCTCTGGAATCCAGCTTTCGTGCGCCCAGCCTGTTCGCCAGCCGGCGGCTGGTGGAGCTGCGC
>DATDBD010000053.1:0-3456 GCA_036525015.1 Lysobacter sp. | reverse complement strand
GGTCCGTACTCGCTCGTCACCCAGCAGCCGCTGGGCGGCAAGGCGCAGTTCGGCGGCCAGCGTTTCGGCGAAATGGAAGTCTGGGCGCTGGAGGCCTACGGCGCGGCCTACACCCTGCAGGAAATGCTGACGGTGAAGTCCGACGACGTGCAGGGCCGCAACCAGATGTACAAGAACATCGTCGACGGCGAGTACGAGATGGTGGCCGGCATGCCGGAATCCTTCAACGTGTTGGTGAAGGAAATCCGCTCGCTCGCGATCAACATGGAGCTGGAAGAGCACTGAGGTTCCGGAAGGGAGCGCCGCGGATCGCGCGCTCCCGTTCCACCGAAGTGAACTACAGCCCTCGACGAATTACTCCGATTGGAGAATGAAATGAAAGACCTGCTCAATCTGTTCAACCAGCAGCGACCGGCGATCGACTTCGATGCCATCAAGATCGCACTGGCCTCGCCGGACCTGATCCGTTCGTGGTCGTACGGCGAAGTGAAGAAGCCGGAAACCATCAACTACCGCACCTTCAAGCCGGAGCGCGACGGCCTGTTCTGCGCCGCCATCTTCGGTCCGATCAAGGACTACGAGTGCCTGTGCGGCAAGTACAAGCGCATGAAGCACCGCGGCGTGGTCTGCGAGAAGTGCGGCACCGAAGTGACGCTGGCCAAGGTGCGCCGTGAGCGCATGGGCCACATCGACCTGGCTTCGCCGGTCGCGCACATCTGGTTCCTGAAGTCGCTGCCGTCGCGCATCGGTCTGATGCTCGACATGACGCTGCGCGACATCGAGCGCATCCTGTACTTCGAAGCCTACGTCGTCACCGAGCCGGGCCTGACCCCGCTCGAGCGCGGCATGCTGCTGACCGAAGAGCAGTTCCTGCAGGCTCGCCAGGAGCATGGCGACGACTTCGAGGCCGCGATGGGCGCCGAGGCCGTCTACGACCTGCTGCGCACGATCGACCTGCAGTCCGAGATGGTCACGCTGAGGGAAGAGATCGCTTCGACCAACAGCGAGACCAAGCTCAAGCGCCTGACCAAGCGCATCAAGCTGGTCGAGGCCTTCCTCGAGTCGGGCAACCGTCCGGAGTGGATGGTCATGACCGTGCTGCCGGTGCTGCCGCCGGACCTGCGTCCGCTGGTGCCGCTGGACGGCGGCCGCTTCGCGACCTCCGACCTCAATGACCTGTACCGCCGCGTCATCAACCGCAACAACCGCCTGCGTCGCCTGCTCGAACTCAATGCGCCCGACATCATCGTGCGCAACGAGAAGCGCATGCTGCAGGAGTCGGTCGACGCGTTGATGGACAACGGCCGCCGCGGCCGTGCCATCACCGGCACCAACAAGCGCCCGCTCAAGTCGCTGGCCGACATGATCAAGGGCAAGCAGGGTCGCTTCCGTCAGAACCTGCTCGGCAAGCGCGTGGACTACTCGGGCCGTTCGGTCATCGTGGTCGGTCCGACCCTGCGCCTGCACGAGTGCGGCCTGCCGAAGAAGATGGCGCTGGAGCTGTTCAAGCCCTTCATCTTCGCAAAGCTGCAGCGCCGTGGCCTGGCCACCACCATCAAGGCCGCCAAGAAGCTGGTCGAGCGTGAAGAGCCGGAAGTGTGGGACATCCTCGAAGAGGTGATCCGCGAGCATCCGGTTCTGCTCAACCGCGCCCCGACCCTGCACCGCCTGGGCATCCAGGCGTTCGAGCCGGTGCTGATCGAAGGCAAGGCGATCCAGCTGCACCCGCTGGTCTGCACCGCGTTCAACGCCGACTTCGACGGTGACCAGATGGCCGTGCACGTGCCGCTCTCGCTGGAAGCCCAGCTGGAAGCGCGCGCGTTGATGATGGCGTCCAACAACATCCTGTCGCCGGCCAACGGCGAGCCGATCATCGTGCCGTCGCAGGACGTCGTGCTCGGCCTGTACTACATGACCCGCGCCCTGGAGAACAAGGCGGGCGAGGGCATGGTGTTCGCCAACATTGCCGAAGTGAAGCGCGCCTACGACAACCGCGCCGTCCAGCTGCACGCCAAGTGCAAGGTGCGCATCACCGAAACCGTCAAGAACGAGGACGGCACCAGCGAGCAGAAGACCTCGATCGTCGATACCACCGTCGGTCGCGCCCTGCTGCGTGAGGTCCTGCCCGAAGGCCTGCCGTTCGCGCTGGCCAACGTCGAACTGACCAAGAAGAACATCAGCCGCCTGATCAACTCGAGCTACCGCATGCTCGGCCTGAAGGACACGGTCGTGTTCGCCGACAAGCTGATGTACACCGGCTTCGCTTACGCGACCCGCGCCGGTGTCTCCATCGGCATCGACGACATGCTGATCCCGATCGAGAAGAAGGGCATCCTCGACGAGGCCGAAGCCGAGGTGCTGGAGATCCAGGAGCAGTACCAGTCGGGCTTGGTCACCGCAGGCGAGCGCTACAACAAGGTCGTCGACATCTGGTCGCGCACGAACGAGCGCGTGGCCAAGGCGATGATGGACGCGATCGGCACCGACACCGTGATCAACGCCAAGGGCGAGCGGGTCCCGCAGAAGTCGATGAACTCGATCTACATCATGGCCGACTCCGGCGCGCGTGGTTCGCAGGCGCAGATCCGTCAGCTGGCCGGTATGCGCGGCCTGATGGCCAAGCCGGACGGCTCGATCATCGAGACGCCGATCACCGCGAACTTCCGCGAGGGCCTGAACGTCCTGCAGTACTTCATCTCGACCCACGGCGCCCGCAAGGGCCTCGCGGATACCGCGCTGAAGACCGCGAACTCCGGTTACCTGACCCGTCGCCTGGTCGACGTGGCGCAGGACGTGGTCGTGACCGAGACCGATTGCGGCACCGCCGCCGGCCTCACCATGACCCCGATCGTCGAAGGCGGTGACGTTGTCGAGGCGCTGCGTGACCGCGTGCTCGGCCGCATGGTCGCCGAAGACGTGTACCTGCCCGGCAACGACGCCGACCCGATCGTCACGCGCAACACGCTGCTCGACGAGAAGTGGGTGGACAAGCTGGAAGCCGCTGGCGTCCAGTCGATCCTCGTGCGTTCGTCGATCACTTGCGAAAGCACGTTCGGCATCTGCGCGCACTGCTACGGCCGTGACCTTGGCCGTGGCCACCTGGTCAACCTCGGCGAAGCGGTCGGCGTCGTCGCCGCGCAGTCGATCGGCGAGCCCGGCACGCAGCTGACGATGCGTACGTTCCACATCGGTGGCGCGGCGTCGCGAGCGGCTGCCATCGACAACATCACGGTCAAGACGACCGGCACGGTGAAGTTCAACAACCTCAAGCACGTGCAGCACGCCAACGGCCATCTGGTCGCGGTGTCGCGTTCGGGCGAGCTGTCGGTGCTCGACATGACCGGCCGCGAGCGCGAGCGTTACAAGCTGCCGTACGGCGCGGTGATCAACGTCAAGGACGGCGCCTCGATCAAGGCCGGCCAGACGATCGCCAACTGGGATCCCCATAACCACCCG
>DATDBD010000052.1:0-5715 GCA_036525015.1 Lysobacter sp. | reverse complement strand
AAGATCGGCATCGTCTCGCGTTCGGGCACGCTGACCTATGAAGCGGTCAAGCAGACCACCGACGTGGGCCTGGGCCAGTCGACCTGCATCGGCATCGGCGGCGATCCGATCAACGGCACCAACTTCATCGACGCGCTGAAGTGGTTCCAGGACGACCCGCAGACCGAAGGCATCATCATGGTCGGCGAGATCGGCGGTTCGGCCGAGGAAGAAGCGGCGGAGTTCATCTCCCAGTACGTCACCAAGCCGGTGGTCGGCTTCATCGCCGGCGCGTCGGCCCCGAAGGGCAAGCGCATGGGCCATGCCGGCGCGATCGCCTCGGCCGGTTCGGGCACGGCGGAAGGCAAGTTCGCGGCGATGGAAAAGGCCGGCGTCACCACGGTGAAGTCGCCGGGCGACCTGGGTGCGGCGATCGCCAAGCGTCTGGCCAAGTAAGCGCGCTTGAGTTGTGATGCGAAAAGGCCGCCTTCGGGTGGCCTTTTTGCTTTGGCGCGAGAGGCGGCCCTCACCCCAACCCCTCTCCCGCAGGCGGGAGAGGGGCTTAAAAGCCAGGGCGGTCCAAGCAGGTGGTGGTCCAAGCAAGGTGGTGGTCCAAGCAGGTGGCAGTCCAAGCAGGTGGCAGTCCAAGCAGGTGGCGGTCCAAGCAGGTGACGGTCCCAGCAGGTGACGGTCCAAGCAGGTGACGGTCCCAGCAGGTGACGGTCCAAGCAGGTGACGGTCCAAGCAGGCCGGAGCTGTGCTGTCTCTCCCTTCTCCCGCGCGCGGGAGAAGGTGCCCGAAGGGCGGATGAGGGCTGCCCTTCGTGAATTAGCGGAGTTCCCTGATAACGGCCGCCACCAACCACGGGACACTCTCTTTTTTTGTTCGAATCGGAGCGCAAGGATGCGCAGCGGCCAGAAACGCAATTTCGCCCGGAGTCTCAGGCGTCGCATGACCGATGCCGAGATCCGCCTTTGGTTCCACCTGCGCAATCGCGCGTTCGCGCGTTACAAGTTCAGGCGCCAACATCCTATCGGCCCCTATATCGTCGATTTCGTCTGTATCGAGGCGCACCTGGTCGTCGAATTGGACGGCGGCCAACACGCGGCTATGGCTACCGATGCGCTAAGAACTGCCTTTCTGGAAGCCAATGGCTACCGCGTCCTCAGATTCTGGAACAATGACGTCCTGATGCAGACCGAGGCGGTGCTCGCGGCGATACATCTCGAATTCGCCCGTGGCCGCGCCACCCCAGCCCTCTCCCGAGAACGGAGAGGAGGTTTAGAGGCTGACGATGTCCAACCCCCTACGCATTGCCCTTGCCCAGTTCGATTTCCCGGTCGGTGCCGTTCACCAGAACGCTGAGCGGATCGCGGAGATGATCGCCCAGGCGCGCGACGAATACGGCGCGGACGTGGTGCTGTTTCCGGAGCTGGCGCTGAGTGGTTACCCGCCGGAGGACCTGCTGCTGCGCCCGGGTTTCCTCTCCGATTGCGAGCAGGCCTTGCAGCGCATCGCGGCGGGCACACGCGGCATCGTCGCCGTGGTCGGGTGGCCGCAGGCGGCCGGCAGCGTGGTCTACAACGCCGCCAGCGTGCTGCGCGACGGTCACGTCTCGCACACCTACCGCAAGCGCGAGTTGCCCAACTACGCGGTGTTCGACGAGCGCCGCTACTTCGACGTCGATCCCGACCGCGAGGACTGCGTATTCGATGTCGATGGCGTGCAGGTCGGTCTGATCATCTGCGAGGACCTGTGGTTCGCCGAACCGTTGGCCAGCACCGCGGCCAAGGGCGCCGAACTGGTGCTGGTGCCCAATGCCTCGCCGTTCGAGCGCGACAAGCACCTGCAGCGTGACGCGCTGCTGGCCCAGCGCGTGCAGGAAACCGGCGTGGCGCTGGCCTACCTCAATGTCGTGGGCGGGCAGGATGCGCTGGTGTTCGATGGTGCGTCCGTCGTGGCCGACGGAGACGGCACCGTGCATCCCGCCGCCGCCGCGTTCACCGACCAGTGGCTGGTGGTCGAGTTCGATCCGGACTCGCGCCGGTTCACGCCGCTGGAGTGGGTGGAGGACGGCGACGAGAGTCGCGACGGCCTCGCCTGGCGCGCGGTGGTGCGCGGCACCCAGGACTATTGCCGCAAGAACGGTTTCGAGAAGGTCTGGCTGGGCCTGTCCGGCGGCATCGATTCCTCGTTGGTGCTCGCCATCTCGGTCGATGCGCTGGGTGCGGACAACGTCACCGCGGTGCGGATGCCCTCGCGCTATACCGCCGGCCTGTCCAACGATCTGGCCGCCGAGCAATGCAAGATGCAGGGCGTGCGGATGTTGACGTTGCCGATCGAGAAGCCGTTCCAGGGGTATCTGGATGCGCTGTCCGAGCATTTCGGCGGTCGGCCGGTCGACACCACCGAAGAGAACCTGCAGTCGCGCACGCGCGGCGCGCTGCTGATGGCGATGAGCAACAAGTTTGGCGGTCTGCTGCTGACCACCGGCAACAAGAGCGAATACGCGGTCGGTTACGCCACCATCTACGGCGACATGTGCGGCGGTTATGCGCCGCTGAAGGACCTGTACAAGACCGAGGTGTTCGCGCTGGCGCGCTGGCGCAACACCGTCGGCGACCGTGTCATCCCGCAGGCTGTCATCGATCGGCCGCCCTCGGCCGAGTTGCGCGAGAACCAGAAGGACCAGGATTCGCTGCCGCCCTACGACGTGCTCGACGCGATCCTGCTGCGCTACGTCGACCAGGAGCAGTCGCGCGGCGAGATCGTCGCGGCCGGCTTCGATGCCGATACCGTGGACAGGGTGCTGCGGCTGGTGCGGATCAGCGAGTGGAAACGACATCAGTCGGCGCCGGGGCCGAAGGTATCGCGGCGCGCATTCGGCCGCGAGCGGCGGTATCCGATCAGCAATGGGTATCGCGGCTGAAGCCTTCTTCCTTACCGTCCCGCAAGCGGGAGAGGGTAGACCTCTGAGTTGAGAGGACGATTGTCGCTGCCGCTACCTGCCCAGAAGGGAGTTCTGCCGTACGGGCAAGCAATCGCCCGGAGCGCACAAACAAAAACGCCGCCTGATGGCGGCGTTTTCGTCAGGCGAACCTGCGTGCTCAGTCGTTATCCAGCGCCGACTTCTCACCCGCGAACGGATTGATCTTGCGCAGGTTGCTGGGGTAGTCCGGCCACTTGCCCTTGAAGTAGGGGTGGTCCGGCTGGTTCTGCTGCAGCACGCGCTTGGCGTCGGCGGCCAGGGTTTCGTTGCCCAGGCCTTCATAGGCGACGGCCAGGGTGGCGACGGCGTCGTTCTGGTACTGGCTCTGCGGATAGGTCTCCAGCAGGAACTTGGCGCGGTTGGCCGCGGCCACGTAGGCGGTGCGGCGCAGGTAGTACAACGCGGTGTCGAGCTCGTGGCGGGCGAACATGTCGCGCAGGCCGCGCATGCGCTTGCGCGCGTCGTCGGCGTAGCGGCTGTTGGGGTAGCGGTCGGCGACGATGGAGAAGTCGTTGAACGCCTGCAACGGCGTGGCCAGGTCGCGGCGGCTGGCGTCCAGGCTCCAGACCTGCTGCAGGAACACCGTGTCGCGGTTGGAGTTGGACAGGCCGCGCAGGTAGTACATGTACGCGATGTTCTTGTGGGTCGGATAAGTGCGGATGAAGCGGTCGATGCTGCTGATCGCGTCGTCCTGCTTGCCGGACTTGTACTGGGCGAAGGCGGTCTCGACCAGGGCCTGCTCGGTGTACGGGCCGTAGGGGTACTGGGCGACCAGGCGCTTGAAGGTGTTTTCGGCCGCAGACCAGTTGCCCTGGGTCATCGACTTGTGGGCCTTCCCGTAGAGCTCCTCGACCGGCACGCCCTCGTCCGCGTCCTTCTTGGAGAATTTGCTGCAGCCGGCGCCGGCGAAGGCAATGGCGAGGAACAGGATCAGCAGGCGCAAAGAGGCGGAGCGTAGGGTCATGGCTGGGTCGACGGGCGCCGAAGGTACGAACGCCGGATAATAGCAGTCCCGAGGCCCCCGCCCTGAATCCCGCCCCTCCGATGACCCCCACTACCGCACCCATGCAGGCCACCGTTCCGGACAGCGCCGCCGGACGCCGCTTCGATGCGGTCCTGGCCGAACTATTCCCCGACTTCTCGCGCTCACGCCTGGCCAGCTGGATCAAATCCGGCGATGCCCGCCTGGACGGCCGCGAGGTCCGGCCGCGCGACCCCGTGCGCGGCGGCGAGACCGTCACGCTCAACGCCGAGCTCGAGGTGCAGACGCACTCGGAGCCGGAGGACATCGCCCTGGACGTGCTGTACGAGGACGAGCACGTCATCGTCGTCAACAAGCCGCCGGGCCTCGTCGTCCACCCCGGCGCCGGCAATCCGGCCGGCACGCTGGTCAATGCGCTGCTGCATCGCGATCCGTCACTCAACACGCTGCCACGCGCCGGCATCGTGCATCGGCTGGACAAGGACACGTCTGGCGTCATGGTCGTGGCGCGCACGCTGCCGGCCCACACCGCGCTGATCGAGCAGTTGTCCTCGCGCGAGGTGCATCGCCAGTACCTGGCGGTGGTGGTGGGTTCGCTGGTGTCGGGCGGTACGGCCAATGCGCCGATCGACCGCCACCCGCGCGACCGCATCCGCATGGCCGTGCGCGACGATGGTCGTGATGCGGTGACGCACTTCCGCCTGCGCGAGCGCTTCCGTGCGCACACCCTGCTCGAATGCCGGCTGGAGACGGGGCGCACCCACCAGATCCGCGTGCACATGGCGCATCTGAAGCATCCCATCGTCGGCGATCCGCTGTACGGCGGTCCGCTGAAGCTGCCCAAGGGCGCGACCGAGGAACTGATCGCCGGATTGCGCGGATTCAAGCGCCAGGCGTTGCATGCGGAAACGCTGGAGTTCATCCATCCGGTCGGCAGGGAGCCGGTGCGTTGCAGCGCGCCGGTGCCGGACGACCTGCAGCGCCTGATCCGGGTGCTGCACGACGACACCCGCGCCGCCGCCGAGCGGGGGCGCTGAATGCCGGCGCCGTGGCGGCTGGATGCACAGTGGCCCGTGCACGAGTCGGTGCACGGCTTCACGACGCTGCGGCATGGTCTGGGGGCGTCGAAGGTGCCCTTCGATAGCCTCAACCTGGGGCTGCGCGCCGGTGACGATGCGCAGGTCGTATCGCGCAATCGGGAGTTGTTGATCGCGCAGGCAGGTCTGCCTTCGCCACCGCTGTGGTTGCGGCAGGTGCATGGCGTGCAGGTCTGTCGCTTCGATCGCACTCACCCCAATCCTCGCCCGCAGTCGGGAGAGGGCCGGGATGAGGGCGCTGTGCAAGACGAGCCCGAAGCTGACGCCGCCGTGACTTCGACGCCGGGCCAGGTGCTGGCGATCCTCACCGCCGACTGTCTGCCGGTTCTTTTCTGCGCGGACGACGGCCGCGAGATCGGCGCCGCGCATGCCGGCTGGCGCGGGCTGGCCGCCGGTGTGCTTGAAAACACGGTGCGGGCCATGTCCACGTCGCCTGACCGCCTGCGTGCCTGGCTGGGGCCGGCCGCCGGGCCAGGACACTACGAGATCGGAGAGGAGGTCTACGACGCCTTCGTCTCGCAGGACTGGGGCGCTGGCGCGGCGTTCGTCACCACGCGCCCGCACCACTGGCGCGTCGACCTGTATGCGCTGGCGCGGCGCCGCCTGCAGGCGCTTGGCATCGATGCCGGAAACATCCACGGCGGCGGGCTATGCACGATCGCCGATCC
>DATDBD010000051.1:0-2695 GCA_036525015.1 Lysobacter sp. | reverse complement strand
GCCAGCGCCCGTGGCCAGCGGTGACGACGAGGGCGTGGTGTCCGACGACTCGGCCAGCGACGACAAGGCGCCGACCAGGAAGGGCGGCGACACCGCCGCCACGAAGAAGGACACCGATTACGACTTCTACACACTGCTGCCAGGCAAGGAAGTGCCGATGAGCGACGCCGAGCTCGCTGCCAGCGAGCGGGCCGAGGCTCGCCAGGCCCAGGCCCAGGCAGCCAAGCCGCAGCCCGAGCCGGGGAAGCCGGCAGCAGAGAAGGACCCAGCGACGGCCCTGCCCAAGCCGGTCGATACGGCGGTTGCCGCGAGCACGGAACCCGCTCCGGCTTCGTCCGCAGCGACGAAGGCGCCGACCACCGAGGCCACCCCGGCCAAGGCTGGCCCCGACGCCCCGACCGCCGTTGCTGCGGCTGCCGCCGACGACAGCACCCGCTATCTGCTGCAGGCTGGCGCGTTCCAGGCCTCAGGCCAGGCCGAGGAAATGAAGGCGAAGATCGCCATGCTCGGCCTCGGCGCGCGCGTGGAATCGGCCAGCATCGGCGACAAGACGGTTTACCGGGTGCGCATGGGCCCCTACGGCACCGCCAGCGACCTGGCCGATGCCAAGCGCAAGCTCTCCAGCGGCGGCCTGGCGGCGATGGCGATCAAGGTCAAGTAGGACCCGGGTTTCAGCCCGCTGTCGTGCCGAAAACACAAACGCCGGCGTCCTTCAGGGCGCCGGCGTTTTCATTGGAAGGGCGTGTGTTGCGTTGGGTGCGCGCGCACCCGACTTTGCCGCAGCTCAACCGCGCTTGAGCGTGATCAGCGCCGAAGTATCGGAATCGCCCAGGCCGCGTTCGAGCAGCTCGGCATAATCGGCCAGCGCCTGCTCGATGACCGTCATGCGCAGGCCGCTGCCCTGCGCGATCGAATGCACGATGCGCAGGTCCTTGAGCATGTGAGCGCTCTTGAAGCCCGGGTTGAACTCGTCGCGCAGCATCGTCGCGCCGCGCTTGTCGAGGAACCAGTTGCTCGCCGCGCCGGCCATCAGCGTCGGCAGCAGCCTGGCCGGATCCAGGCCGAGCTTCTCGCCCAGGGCCAGTCCTTCGCACACGGCCTCGTTGATGCCGGCGACCAGCACCTGGTTCACCGCCTTGGTGGCCTGGCCGGCGCCCGTGCCGCCCATGTGGGTGACACGCGCGGCATAGGTTTCGATCACCGGCTGCGCACGATCGAACGTGTCGATCTCGCCACCGACCATCACGGACAGCTTGCCGTTACGCGCGCCTTCCACGCCGCCCGACACCGGCGCATCGAGGAAACCGATGTTCTGGGCCGCCAGCATCGCTGCAGCGCGGCGCGCGGTGTCCACCGCCACGGTGGAGTGATCAATCACCACCGCGCCCGGCTTGAGCACGTCGGCCAACGCGGTGACGTTCTCCAGCACGTCGGCGTCCAGCGACACGCACAGCACGACGACGTCGCAATCGGCGAAGTTTGCCGCTGAGCGCGCGGCGCGCACGCTCAGTTCCGCCGCCAGCGCATCGGCCTTGGCCTGGGTGCGGTTGCCGACTGCGGTCAGCATGCCCTTGTTGTGCACATAACGCGCCATCGGCGCGCCCATCGCGCCCAGGCCTATGAAACCTACTTTCATTTCGATATTCCGATTGTCTTGACTTCAATGGATCGGACGATCCATGGGTGGGCGGCGACTGACGTCCACCGTTGATGATGGTGATTTACCGTTTGTTCGTCATTCACGCCAGCGGCGTGTCGTCGAGGTAGGTGTAGCCGGTCAGGCCGGTTTCCAGCGCCGCCTCCAAGCGTGCGCCCTCTTCAGCCGGCAAACCTGCGGCCGCCACTTTCGCACGGTACGCCGCGCGCAGGTCGGAAAGTTTGTAGCCGACATAGTCGAGCATCACGTCGGTGGTATCGCCGCGCCGCTGCTGGGCGATCTGGTAACCGTCGCCGTTGACGCGGACTTCCACCGCATCGGTGTCGCCGAACAGGTTGTGGATGTCGCCAAGAATCTCCTGGTACGCGCCGACCAGGAAGAACGCCAGCCGGTAGCTCTCGCCCGGATTGGGCGCGTGCAACGGCAGCGAGGTATCCAGGCCTTCGTTCTCGACGTAGGTCTTGACCGTGCCGTCGGAGTCGCAGGTCATGTCGGCGAGCACACCGCGACGCTGCGGCGCCTCGTTCAGGCGCTCGATCGGCACGATCGGGAACACCTGGTCGATCGCCCACACGTCCGGGATCGACTCGAACACGCTGAAGTTGACGAAGTACTTGTCGACCAGGCGGTCGTTGAGTTCGTCGAGCAACTCGCGATGGCTCTTCTCGTCGTAGCTCAGGCGCTTACGCACGGCGTGGGCGATGGCGTAGAACAGGTCGTCGATGCGCGCCCGGTGCACCAGGTCGATCTGGCCGAGTGCGTACAGCGACAAACCCTCGCTGTGGTGGTGCTGGGCCTCGTGGAACAGCTCCACCGCCGGACGCTGGTCGAGTTCGGCATGGACGTCGCGCAGGTGGCGGATCACCGCCGGCTCGTCGTCGTGCACGTCGGGGATGCGGCCTTCCGGCGCCTCCTCGACTTCGGACACGTTGGCCACCAGCACGGCGTGGTGCGCGGTCATCGCGCGGCCGCACTCGGTGACGATGCGCGGCGGCGCCAGGCCGTGCTCGGCGCAGGCCTCGGCCAGCGGCTGGACGA
>DATDBD010000050.1:0-3168 GCA_036525015.1 Lysobacter sp. | reverse complement strand
ACGGCAGCAGGTCGAGCGCGAAGAAGTTGGCGGCCTGGTACACGCCGCTGGAGCCAAGCGGGGTTTCGTCCAGATACGTGCCGACGGTGGCGCTGGACGACAAGGCCGACACACCGCGCAGCGACACCGCAGTCTTGCCGGGTGTGCCGTTGCCGCTGATGGCCAGACCCGGAACCGAGGCCTGGAAATCGCTGAGCTGGGTGGAGTGGAAATTGTCGATCTGCTCCCCGCCGATCACGCTGATCGACGAAGGCACGTCGCGGATGTTTTCGACGCGTTTGTTGGCGGTGACCACGACCTTATCGAGCGTCGTTGGATCCGCAGCAGCCGCATCTCCCGCCGACTCGGCCGGGGCTTGCTGCGCAAGCGTCGGCCCGGCCATGCACAGCGCCAAGGTCAACGAGATCGCGGTAGTCAACGAACGGCGCATCGGTGCCCGTTCGTGCGTGTGGTGCTTATGCATGCCCCTCTCTCCCCAAAGGTTCGCCGTTGATCGGCGTGTGTCAGCCAAGAACATCACCGAGCAGGCGCCGGAAATTGCCTCCCAGCCCGAGCCCGATGTCGGTATCGGAAAACCGCGGTGGATCAGCACCTCGGTCCTACGCAAATTTTTCTTTTTCCGCCCAATTAGTCCCTATCAGGATGTAAACATCCTCATTGGAAAATTGTCAATCACGCTTGGGCCACCTCAGGAGCAGGCGTACCGTTGGTGGCCTCGGCCCGGAGCACCGGACCGTCGAGCAGGCGCAGCAGGCAACCGGCGGTCGCCGCCACCCCCGCCATCACGCCGAAGAAGGCCGCGTGTCCCATCGCGCTCCACAACGTGCCCAGGGCGCCAGCCAGAAGGTTTCCGCCGAAGGAGGCGAAGTACCAGGCGGCGATCGTGGTCGCGGCATGCCCCGCCGGGGCAAGGCGCGCAAACAAGCCCAGGCCGATCGGCAGGATGAACAGCTCGCCGACGGTGAACAGCAGGAAGAACCCCGCGAGCCAGATCCAGTGCGCGTGCCCGCTCGCGCTGGCATCGACGAACGCGAGCATCACGAACGCGGACGCGACCACGAACGCGCCCATCGCCATCTTCTTCGCCGGCGACGGTTCGCGGCCGCCGCTCGCCTGCTTAGTCCACCGCATGACGAGCAACGGCGTGAGGAAGATCACCAGCAGCGGATTGAGCGCCTGGAACCACGTCATCGGAATCGTGAAGGCCCCGGCCGCGCGGTCCAGGCCGACGTCGGCCCACAACGCGATCGTGTTGCCCGACTGTTCGTACGCGCCGCGAAACACCATGACGCACAGGCCGATCGCGAGCAGCGCCAAAATGCGTTTGCGCATCGCATCGCGCGGCATGCGCGCCGTTGGTTCGATGTCGCGCGCCTTCGGCCGCTCTGGCGGCAACCAGCGCCCGCCGAGCGTGTAGATCGCAAGGCCCAGCAACATGCCGATGCCCGCCGCGCCGAAGCCCCAGTGCCAGCCATAGAGCTCGCCGAGTGTGCCGCACACGAGCGGCGCGAGCAGGCCGCCGACGTTGATGCCCACGTAATAGAAGTTGTACGCCGAGCCGCGACGCGGGTCGTCTTTCGCGTACAGATCGTCAATCTGGCTCGGCAGGCTGGGCAGGAACAGGCCGTTGCCCAGCGCGATCGCCGCGAGCGCGAAATAGAGCAGCGATTCGGAGGCCATCAGGAAGTGCCCGATGGACATGATCGCGGCGCCGATGATGACCGAGCGCTTGCGTCCCAGCCAGCGATCGGAGATGACGCCGCCGACGATCGGCGTGAAGTAGAACGTCGCCACGTACACGCCGTAGACCAGCGACGCATGCTGCTGGCCGAACAACAACTGCTTCGTCATGTAGTAGACGAGCAGCGTGCGCATCCCGTAGTAGGAGAAGATCTCCCACATCTGCGTTAGGAACAGGATCGCAAGGCCCGGCGGCTGGTTGAACCAGTGCGAACGGGCGATGGCGCGGGGCGCGGCGATCACGTTCACACCACCGCGTCCGGCGTGCCCCAGACCGTAGCAGGGCAATCGACATGACCGTCGGCGTAGACGACCCCTGGCACGCGGTCCTGCACCAGGAACACCGGGCCGTCCAGGTCCACGACATCGCAGTACTGGCCGAGCAGGAACGCGGGCGCCATGGCGAGACTGGTGCCGACCATGTTGCCGACCATGACTTTCAGGCCCATCTCCCGCGCGCGCCGGGCCATCAACAGGCCTTCGGTGAGGCCGCCGCACTTGTCCAGCTTGATGTTGACGACATCGAAGTACCGACCCAGGGTTTCGAGTTCGCCCAGGTGCAGGATGCTTTCGTCAGCGGCAAGCGGCACGACGCGATCGATACCGTCCAGTTCCGCCTCGTGGCCGCGCCGGACCGGCTGCTCGAGCAGCGATACGTTTTCCGCAACGAGCACCGGCAACAACCGCGACAGCGTGGCTGCCTCGTAGCCCTGGTTGGCGTCGACGCCGAGCCACACATCCTGGCGCACCTTGCGCACCGCGCGCACGCGTTCGATGTCCAGATCGACCTCACCGGTCAACTTGAGCTTGATGGCGCGTGCATGCGTGTAGGCCAGCGCGCGTTGCGCCATCACGTCGGGATCGTCGGCGCCCACCGTGAATGTGGTGAGCAGCGGCCGCGGCCGCTCCATGTCCGCCAGTTGCCAGGCCGGAACGCCGGCGATCTTGGCTTCGAGTTCCCACAGCGCGCAGTCGACCGCGTTGCGAGCGCCGCCAGGCGGCAGCAGCGTGCGCAGTTCTTCGCGCGTGATGCCCGATTCGATGCGATCGCGCATGGATTCCAGCGTGACCAGCATGTCCGCCGGTTCGTCGTGCTGGTAGTACACGCCGGCGCCTTCGCCGCGGCCGATGTGGTCGCCCTGGCGCAGGTTGACGATGGTGACCGGCGACGCTTCGAAGACGTGGCCGGAGATGCGGAAGGGAGCGGACAAGCGCAGCAGCTCATTCCGCAGCGCGAGCTCGACGCGGTCGATCTTGATCACAGGTTGTTTCCCAGAAAACGCGCGGCGGCGCAAGGCCGCCGCGCGGGAAGGACGGTCAGTAGTTCGCGTTGAAACCGACCAGGTGGCAGGCGATGCCGATGAACAGCAGTGCCAGGGACGCTGCGGCCAGGACGATGCTCCACAGCTTGGCCCACCACGAACGCTT
>DATDBD010000049.1:0-18435 GCA_036525015.1 Lysobacter sp. | reverse complement strand
GTCTCGCGGGCCAGGCGCTCGATCACGGGAATCGTGCGGCGCAGTTCTTCCTCGAGCGATACCTCACCGGCCCCTGGCCGGGTCGATTCGCCACCGATGTCGAGGATGTCGGCGCCCTCCCCTGCCAGCTGCAACCCGTGTGCGACGGCCGATTCCAGCGTCTCGTGCGCGCCGCCGTCGGAGAACGAGTCCGGGGTGACATTGACGATGCCCATGATGCGCGGGCGGTCGAGCACCAGCGCGCGGCCGTTGCAGTCGAGGGTCAGGGTGGTGTCGAACATCGCGCGGCTCCTGAAGGCGTTGCGGCAGCGTAGCCGGAGCGGGAGGGCGGCGGAAGGATCGGCCGCCTGAGGTTCGCCCGTTCGTCCTGAGCGTAGCCAAGCAGGCGCGAAGTCGAGGTCCGGCACAAGAATTCGCCCAACAAAAAAGGCCGGGGATTTCCCCGGCCTTTTGACGTTCGATCTCGGGATCAGGTCTGCGCCGCAGGTCCGCCGATCGCGCCAGGACGCTCGCCGTCGTCCTTGGCCGGCTTGCCCGTCTTGGACCAGTCGGCCGGCGGACCCGGCGTCCGGCCGGACATGATGTCGTCGATCTGGTGGGCGTCGATGGTCTCGTACAGCAGCAGCGCTTCGGCCATCACGTGCAGCTTGTCGAGGTTGTCCTTGAGGATCTGCGTGGTGCGTCCGTAGGCCCTGTCGAGGATGATGCGCACGACTTCGTCGATGCGGCGCGCGGTCTCGTTGGACACGTTCTTGTGCTGCGTGACCGAGCGGCCCAGGAACACCTCGTCTTCCTCCTCGCCATACGCGATCGGGCCGAGTTCGTCCGACAGACCCCACTTGGTGACCATGTTGCGCGCCATCTTGGTCGCGCGCTCGATGTCGTTGGAGGCGCCGGTGGTGACCTTGTCGGTGCCGAAGATCAGTTCCTCGGCGACGCGGCCGCCATACAGCGAGCACAGCTGCGACTCGATCGCGGTGCGGTTGTAGCTGTACTTGTCGCCCTCGGGCAGGTACATGGTCACGCCCAGCGCGCGGCCGCGCGGGATGATCGTGACCTTGTAGACCGGGTCGTGCTCGGGAACCATGCGGCCGACGATGGCGTGGCCGGCCTCGTGGTAGGCGGTGAGCTTCTTTTCGTCCTCGCTCATCGCCATCGAGCGGCGCTCTGCGCCCATCAGGATCTTGTCGCGCGCCTTGTCGAAGTGGTCCATGCGGACTTCCTTCGCGTTCTCGCGCGCGGCGAACAGAGCCGCCTCGTTGCACAGGTTCGCCAGGTCGGCGCCGGAGAAGCCCGGCGTGCCGCGAGCGATCGTCATCGGCACGACGTCGTCGGCCAGCGGCAGCTTGCGCATGTGCACGCGCAGGATCTGCTCGCGACCCTTCACGTCCGGCAGGCCAACCACGACCTGGCGGTCGAAACGGCCCGGACGCAGCAGGGCCGGATCGAGCACGTCGGGACGGTTGGTCGCGGCGATCACGATCACGCCCTCACCACCCTCGAAGCCGTCCATCTCGACCAACAGCTGGTTCAACGTCTGCTCGCGTTCGTCGTGACCGCCGCCCAGGCCGGCACCGCGATGGCGGCCGACCGCGTCGATCTCGTCGATGAAGATGATGCAAGGCGCGTGCTTCTTGCCCTGGTCGAACATGTCGCGCACGCGGCTGGCGCCGACGCCGACGAACATCTCGACGAAGTCGGAACCGGAAATGCTGAAGAACGGCACCTTGGCTTCGCCGGCGATGGCGCGGGCCAGCAGGGTCTTGCCGGTGCCCGGCGGGCCGACCATCAGCACGCCGCGCGGGATCTTGCCACCCAGCTTCTGGAAGCGGCCCGGATCGCGCAGGAACTCGACCAGCTCGCCGACCTCTTCCTTGGCCTCGTCGCAGCCGGCGACGTCGGCCAGGGTGACCTTGACCTGGTCCTCGCCCTGCAGCTTGGCGCGCGACCGGCCGAAACTCATCGCGCCCTTGCTGCCACCTTGCTGCATCTGGCGCATGAAATAGATCCAGATGCCGACGAACAGCAGCCACGGCAGCACGTTGATCAGGATGTACAGCAGCGACGGGCCGTTCTGCGGCGGCGCCTGCTCGATGGCGACCTTGTGGGTGATCAGGTCGTTGACCAGATCCTTGTCGCCCGGGCTGTAGGTGGTGAACTTGCTGCCGTCCTTGCGTTCGCCGGAGATCGTGGTGCGATCCTCGCCGATCTTGACCTCTTTGATGCGATCGGTCTGGACCTGCTGCACGAACTGGTCGTAGGCAAGCGTCTCGCTGCCGGCAGCGCGCGGGCCGAACGCCTGGAACACCACCATCAGCACGACGGCGACGATCACCCAGAGCAGCAGATTCTTGGCCAAGTCGTTCATCTATTCCTACCTGTCGCCTGTTGGCGTTGTTACCGCGGGGGCGGCGCAATGCGCCGGTGGCACCTTACTTCATTACCGCGCGCTTGCCCTGTGCCAGCGCATACACCTCGGGCGAACGCTTGCGCGAGGCCTCCGGCTTGCGGATCACGACCTTGTCGTAGCGCCGGCGCAGCTCCTTCACGTACTCGTCGAAACCCACGCCCTGGAACAACTTGATCAGGAACGCGCCGCCGGTACGCAGGTGCTGGTCGGCGAAATCCATCGCCAGCTCGGACAGGTACATCGCCCGCGGCATGTCGACGGCATCCACACCGCTCTTATTGGGGGCCATATCCGACAGGACAAGGTCCACGGTTTTGCCGCCCAGGCTGTCTACCAGCTGCGATAGCACCGCATCCTCCCTGAAATCCCCATGAAGGAATTCGACGCCGGCCAGGGTGGGCATCTCCAGGATGTCCAGGGCGATCACGCGGCCCGGACGGGCCGGATCGAGCCTGTCCAGCTCCTGGCGGATCCATTGTGACCAGCCGCCCGGGGCGGCGCCCAGGTCGACCACGACCATGCCCGGCTTGAGCAGGCGATCGCGCGCGACCACTTCCTCGAGCTTGTAGGCGGCACGTGAACGCATCCCTTCCGCCTGGGCCTTCTTCACGAAGGGGTCGGAAAAGTGCTCTTTGAGCCAGCGCTGGCTGGATTTACTGCGGGTCGCCATGGGCGCGGACGTCGGTCGGCGATCGGTCGTGGGGCGGTCATGATACCCTGCACGACCTCCCCGCTCCCGCTTCGCGTGCCCCATGCCGACCCTCCTGACCGCCGCCCAGACCCGTTTCCTGCGCGGCCAGGCCCATGATCTGAAGGCCATGTTGCAGGTTGGCGGCAAAGGCATCACCGAGTCGCTGGTGGCCGAGATCGACCTGGCGCTGGAGCACCACGAGCTGATCAAGGTCAAGGTGGGCGCCGAGGACCGCGATGCCCGCGACGCGATGATCGACGATCTCGCCGAACGCACCGACTCCGCCCTAGTGCAGCGGATCGGCCATACCGCGATCCTGTACCGTCCCAGCAAGGACAAGCGCCAGATCGTGCTGCCGCGGGCGTAATCGGCTCCAACCTCAGCCTAACGAAACATGCAGCTGAACCTGGAACGTCCTGACTACGAATTTTTCCTGCGCGGCGCCGATGGCGCCTCGGCGCTGGTCAACGACCGCCGCCTGCAGACCAGCTTCGTACTCGCGCCCGATAGGCTGATCGAGGGCTGGAGCGCGCACGAGGCGAAGGCGCTGGCGCCGGACGACATGGAGCCGCTGCTGGCGCTGGAGCCGGAAGTGATCCTGCTCGGCACCGGCGCCACCCAGGTGTTTCCGCCTGCCGCCACGCTGGCGGCCTGCCTGAGACGGAACGTCGGCGTCGAAGTGATGACCAATGCCGCCGCCGCCCGCACTTTCAACGTGCTCGCGGGCGAAGGCCGGCGCGTGGTGGCTGGCTTCCTGCTGAACCCGTAGGCCGGTCGGCCCGTCGAAAGGCCTCGATCGCCTAGTCCGTCCGGCGGGCCGGGGCCCGCCCTACTACCGGCTCATCGCCCGGGCAAGTACAGCAGCGGATCGACCGGCTTGCCGTTGTAACGCACCTCGAAGTGCAGCATGTCGCGCGCCGCGCCGCTGCGTCCCATCTCGGCGATCTGCTCGCCGGCCTTGACCAGTTGACCTTCGTTCACCAGCCGGCTGCGGTTGTGGCCATAGGCCGACAGCCACTGCTCGCTGTGCTTGATGATGACCAGCTCGCCATAACCCACCAGGCCCGAGCCGGAATACACGACGACGCCATCGGCCGCCGCACGCACCGCCGCACCGCCGTCGCCGGCGATGTCGACGCCCTGCTTGGTGGGATCGCCCGCGACGTAGCGACCGATCAGATCGCCGTCCGCCGGCCAGCGCCACTTGAAGCCGCTGTTGGACGGAACCACGGGTGCCGCGGGCGCCACTGGTGTCGTCGGTTTCGGCTTCGGCGTCGCAGACTTGCCCGCCGTCGAGGTCCGTGGCGTCGCGGATTTGGACGGCACGGTCGCACCGGCCGTGCTCGGCGAACCGGTCGACGGATACAGCTTCAGGCGCTGCCCCGGCTGGATCGTGTAGGGCTCGGCAATGCCGTTCCAGGCGGCGAGATCGCGCACGGCGATGCCGTTGCTGGAGGCGATGTGGTACAGCGTGTCACCACGCTTGACCACGGTCGTGGCGCCGTACTTGGGCTTGGAAGACTGGACCGCCGAAGCGGTGCCCGACTCGCGGATGACCCGACTGGAACAACCATCGATAGCGGCAACCGCCAGCACGACGATGGCGATGCGTGCCACCGTGGATATCCCCTTGCTACGTTCAGTCATGCGTTTCCTTACCCGGCGAACTTCGCCTTCCATACCACCCACGCCACCAGTGCCGCGAGCAGCGCCAAGGCCGCCCAGCCGATCGGCTCGATGTAGCGTCGCAGCACCGCTTCGGCACGCGGCCCGAACATGCGTATCGCCAGGGCGATGATAAACACGCGCTTGCCGCGGCCGATCAGCATGCTCAGCACGTATTGAAGCATCGGCACGCCGACGATTCCCGACGCCCAGGTGAACACCTTCATCGGGATCGGCGCGAAGCCCCCCACCACCAGCAGCAGGAACACCGCCCACGGCGACTCCGCCATCTTCGCCTGCACGGTCGCGATGCCGGCCTCGATGCCACCGAGCATGCCCATCGCCGCGAACAGCGGCTTGACCGCCTCGAACGCGTAGTGGCCGAGCGCGTAACCCACCAGCGCTCCGACCATCGAACCGGCCAGGCTCAACGATGCGAACCAGAATCCGCGCTTGGGTTGGGCCACGCACATCGGCGCCAACATCACCTCCGGCATGACCGGGAAGATGATCGCCTCGACGAAACTGAGGCCTACGAGATAGGCCGGGGCATGGCGGTGGCGGGCCCAGGTCAGGGCGCGCTCATAGAGAGGACCAAAAATCTTCAACGCATTCCCCTGTTCCGAACTGTTTTCAATCGATCATCCCTGACAGCAGTGGTACGAACACCACCGGCGCCAGCGACTGTTGCGTGATCACGCCATCGTCGTCCTTGCGCAGCTTGAGCAGCGACTGCGACGACGGTCCACCGACAGGCGCGACCAGCGTGCCGCCGGCCGCGAGCTGTCCGGTCAGCGCCTCCACCAGAGCCGGCGCGGCGGCAGTGACGATGATGGCGTCGAACGGGCCGTTCTCGGGCCAACCGATGCGTCCGTCGTCGTGCTTGCTGCGGATGTTCATACCCAGCTGGCGGAAACGCTTGCGCGCGGTGCGCAACAGCTCGCCGATGCGCTCGACCGTGTGCACTTCCAGGCCCAGCGCGGCCAGGATCGCGGCCTGGTAGCCGGAACCGGTACCGACCTCCAGCACCCTGACCGGCAGCTTCTCGTTGTCGAGCAGCGCCTCGGTCATCTTCGCCACCACCCACGGCTGCGAGATGGTCTGGCCGTGCCCGATCGGCAACGCGGTGTCCTCGTAGGCGCGCGTGGCCAGCGCCTCGTCGACGAACAGGTGGCGCGGCACCGTGCGGATGGCGTTGAGCACGCGCTCGTCGCGGATGCCGTTCTCACGCAGGCGGTCGACCAGGCGGTCGCGCACCCGCTGCGAGGTCATGCCGGTGCCGATCGCATCGGCCTGCAGGCGCATGCGCAGGGTCATGCCGGCGCCTCCGACGTCCGCAGCGATGCGGCAAGTCCGCCGACCCAGCCGGCAACCTGTTCCAGCGCCTGGTAGCGGGTCAGGTCCACCTGGATCGGTGTGATCGAAATGTGGCCGGTGCGAACGGAGTGGAAATCGGTGCCCGGGCCGGCGTCCTGCTCCGGACCAGCCGCGCCGATCCACCACCACTGGCGGCCACGCGGATCCTGCTGCTGGATGCAGGCCTCGGCACGGTGGCGGTTGCCCAGGCGCGAAACCTCGAAACCGCGCACCTGGTCCCACGGCAAATCGGGCACATTGACGTTGAGGATGGTGTCGGCCGGCAACGGATCGGTCGCCAGGCGCGCGATGATCTCGACTGCGGCGCGCGCGGCGGTTTCGTAATGGCGGCCGTTGTGGTCGACGGTCTGTAACGACATTGCCACCGCCGGCAGGCCCAGGAAACGGCCTTCCATCGCCGCGGCGACGGTGCCCGAATAGATCACGTCGTCGCCCAGGTTGGCGGTGTTGTTGATGCCGGAGACGACGATGTCGGGTTCGACCTCGAGCATGCCGGTGATCGCCACGTGCACGCAGTCGGTCGGGGTGCCGTAGACGCGCCAGGTGGAGGCGTCCAATTGCTGCACGCGCACGGGCGCGTCGAGCGTCAGCGAGTTGCTGGCACCGGAACGATCGCGGTCCGGAGCCACGACCAGCACTTCATGGCCGGCGGCGCGCAGGCCCTCGGCGAGGATGCGGATGCCGGGGGCATCGACGCCGTCATCGTTGCTGACCAGGACTCGCATGAACTCCCTTGAACATTCCGGCGGTGACGGATCCGCCGCGATGTCCCAATGATAGCCGATGAGGATTGCCGGCCATGGCTTGCGGTGTCGCCGCCAGCCCCTAAGCTTGATGCATGGCCGAAGATCGCGACGACGACGATGCCGAACTGTTCCGCACCGCGATCGGACCGGTGCGGCGCATCCGCGAGACGGCGCCTCCGCCGACGGCTCCGCGGCCCAAGCCGCGCGCCCGGATGGCCGAGCGCGACGAGGCGCACGCCCGCGACGAATTCAGGCTCGCGCTCAGTTCGTCAGCGCAACCCCTGGAAGCGGGCGACGCCCTCGCCTATCGCCGCGAGGAATTGTCGCCGCGCGTGCTGCAGCGCCTGAAACGAGGCGAGATCGCGGTCCAGGAGGAACTGGACCTGCACGGGTCGGATGCGCGCGAGGCCGAGCAGTTGCTGCGCGCTTTCCTGCGCGACGCCCGCCAGCACGGCGTAGGCTGCGTGCGGATCATTCACGGCAAGGGATTGCACGGCCACGCTTCTATCGCCAGCGGCGGCATGCCGGTGCTGAAGAACCTGGTGGATCGCCTGCTGCGGCATCGCGCAGACGTATTGGCCTTCCACTCCGCGCCTTCCACCCAGGGCGGCACGGGAGCGGTGTTGGTACTGCTCGCGCCCCGTCGACCCCGCTGACCCGGGGCACAAGAGTCCCTGCGGCAGCCGCAGGGGCGCCGAGCAGCGATTACTTCTCGCCGGTTTCCTTGGCCACCTGTTCAGCCGACTTCCGCGGCGTATTCACCCATACCACGTCGATCCCGCGACGCTGGGCCACGCGCTGGACATAGGCGATATAGGCTTCGTCGTTATCCATGATGGACGGATCTTTGGGCTCGGTGTAGGCGGTCTTGACCTCGGTGCCGGCGCAGGCGGCCAGGGCGAGGACGGACAACGACAGGACAGCCATGCGTAACGATGCGCTCATGACGACATCTCCATGACAACCCCGCCCGTGCCGATGCAGCGGGCGACACCCAGGCACGCAACGAATATGCCAGTGCGCAATTGTGGCTTATACGCCGACGCCCAACGCTTGCCAGTGACTAAAGTTATATCCCGACAGACGGCGTTGTTCGCCGGTCAGCCGTCGCGGCCGAGGCTGGCTACGTCGCCCAGCTCGGCCAGCACCACCGTCGCGTAAGTTCCGGCCGGCAGCGAGAACCCCACCTCCAGCGTGCCTTCGTCGAGCCAGCGCCACTGCAGACCTTCCGGGCGCAAGCGCAGGGCACGGCGCTCCTGCTTCAGGCCTTCGGCCTCCAGGCCGGCACGCAGTGCGTCGGCATCGCTGCCTTCGAGCGCAGCGAGTTCCAGCGCTTCGCACGCGCTCGTGCTGCGCAGCGTTCCCTTGCCCCACAACGGGCCGGTCGGATGGATGTCGAAAGCGTCCAGTCGCTGCGCCAGTTCGTCATTCCAGGGTTCCGGACCGAACACGCTGCGACTGCCGTCGAGCATCCACACCTCGCCCTCGAGCGGTCGGTCCCAGCACTGCGAGGCCACGCGCGCCGCCAGGACGCGGTTGAAAAGTTCCGATCGCGCGGCCGACAGCAGCAGCGTGCGCTGTTCGCGACGCACGCGGCGTCCTGCGAACATCGCCTGTGCCTGGGCGACGTTGTCGCCGCCACGGCCGAAACGCTGCTCGCCGAAGTAGTTCGGCACGCCGCGCGCCGCGATGGCCTGCAGGCGCGCCTCGATCGCGGCCGGCTCGCCATGCACTTCGCGCAACACCAGCGTGAAACGATTGCCGGCCAGCGCGCCGCGCGACAGTTTCTTGGCATGCCATTGCGCGTCGATCACGCGCAGCGCCTCGCCCGGTCCGTCGAGCTGCAGCGTCGCCGGATCCGGCGAAACGCGTTTGGGCAGATGCACGCTGAAGCGCTGTCGGGTGACGGCGTGCCGGTCCTTGAGCCCGGCATAGCCGATCGCGACATCGCCCACGCCCGCCCACTGCGCGATGCGCTGCGCGGCGAAGGCGGTGTTCATGCCGCGCTTCTCGATGGTCAGCAGCAGGTGCTCGCCGCTGCCGGTGGGCTCGAAGCCGGCCAGTTCCTCGACGAAGAAATCCGCCGGCTGCGTGCGGATCTGCGCGCGCAGCACCGCGGGGCCATGCGCACGCGGCAAACCGGGTTCGGCCGCGTGGCCGGCTGCGTTTCCGGTGGCGTTCAAGCGCGCACCAGCAGGCATACGGCCATCGCCGCAATGCCTTCGCCACGCCCGGTGAAACCGAGTTTCTCGCTGGTGGTGGCCTTGACGCTGACCTCGTCGACACTCACCGCGAGCTCCTGCGCCAGCATCTCGCGCATCGCCTGCGCGTGCGGCCCGACCTTGGGACGCTCGCAGATCACGGTGATGTCGGCGTTGCCCATGCGCCATCCACGCTCGCTGGCCAAGGCCAGGCAGTGGCGCAGGAAGGCACGGCTGTCGGCGTCCTTCCAGTTCGCATCGGACGGCGGGAAATGCTGTCCGATATCGCCCAGCGCCAGTGCGCCGAGCATCGCATCGCACAACGCGTGGATCACGACATCGCCATCGGAATGGGCGACGACGCCGCGGTCATGCGGCACGCGCACGCCGCCGAGCATGACGTGGTCGCCCTCGCCGAATGCGTGGACATCGAAGCCCTGGCCGATGCGGATGTTCATGGCGTTGCGATTTCCTGTGTTGGCGCCGTCACCGCGGGTCGCGCAGCGAAAGAAGGTATTCGGCCAGGGCCAGATCGGCCGCCGTGGTGACCTTGAGGTTGTCCTCGCGGCCTTCCACGAGCCCCGGCCGGGCACCGGTGCGCTCCATCGCCATCGCCTCGTCGGTGACCACGACGCCATCGAGGCGCGCCTGCTCCAGCGCTGCGATCAGGGCGCCGCGGCGGAACGCCTGCGGAGTGAAGGCGCGCCAGAGGCCTTCGCGCGATTCGGTCGCCGCGATGCGGTCGCCTTCGCCGGCGCGTTTAAGGGTATCGCGCACCGGCGCGGCCAGGATCGCGCCGTGTTCAGCCGCTTCGGCGACGGCGATCAGGCGGTCGAGATCGGTGTCGCGAAGGTTGGGACGTGCGGCGTCGTGCACCAGCACCAGCGTGTTGTCGTCTACCTGCGCCGGCAGGGCGCGCAATGCCGCCAGTACCGAGTCGGCGCGCTCGCCGCCGCCCACGCAGCGCATGACCGGCTTGCCGTTCCACTGCGTCCAGCCCTGCCAGCGCGCGTCGTCGGGCGACAGCGCCACCATGGCTCCGGCGACGCGCGGGTGCGCCAGCAGCGCCTGCAAGGCGTGCGCGATCAGCGGTCGGCCGGCGACTTCAAGGTATTGCTTGGGAACATCGCCACCGAATCGCGTTCCGCGACCCGCGGCAGGGATGACGGCCCACAGATCCGTGCCGCTCACGGCGCGTTGTCGCTGGCGTCGCCGGCCGGGACGTCGCCTTCGGCCTTGTCCTCGCCTTCGGTCGCTCCGCCTTCCGGCTCGACCACGCGATAGAACGTCTCGCCGGGCTTGATCATGCCGAGCTCGCTGCGGGCGCGCTCCTCGACTGCGGCTTCGCCCGACTTGAGGTCTTCGACTTCGGCCGCGAGGGCGTCGTTACGCTGCTGCAGACCCTCGTTCTCGCGGGTCTGCTTGAGCACCTGCTGGTCCAGCGCGGCCACCGCATGGCGGCCGCTCTGCCCGAACCAGAGGCGGTACTGCAGCAGCGCCAGCAGCGCCGCCAGTACCACCAGCAGGAGTCGGGTCCAGCGCATCGTGCCGGATCAGCGCTTGAGCGAGATGAAGGCGTCGCGACCGGCGTACTTCGCCGCTGCGCCGAGCTGTTCCTCGATGCGCAGCAGCTGGTTGTACTTGGCCACGCGGTCGCTGCGGCACAGCGAGCCGGTCTTGATCTGGGTGGCGGTGGTCGCCACGGCGATGTCCGAGATCGTGGTGTCCTCGGTCTCGCCCGAGCGGTGCGAGACGATCGCCGCGTACCGGGCCGCGTCGGCCATCGCGATGGCTTCCAGCGTCTCGGTCAGCGTGCCGATCTGGTTGACCTTGATCAGGATGGCATTGGCCACGCCCTGCTCGATGCCTTCCTTGAAGATCTTCGGGTTGGTCACGAACAGGTCGTCGCCGACCAGCTGCACCTTGTTGCCGATCTTGTCGGTCAGCAGCTTCCATCCGGCCCAGTCGTGCTCGGCCATGCCGTCCTCGATGGTGACGATCGGGTACTGCGCGGCCCAGCCGGCGAGGAAGTCGACGAACTGCTCGCTGGTCAGGCGCTTGCCTTCACCGGTGAGGTTGTACTTGCCGTTCTCGAAGAATTCGCTCGACGCCACGTCCAGGCCGAGCAGGATGTCGTCGCCGGCCGTGTAACCGGCCCGGCCGATGGCTTCGAGGATCGTCTCCAGCGCTTCTTCGTTGCTGCGCAGGTCCGGCGCGAAACCGCCTTCGTCGCCCACGGCGGTCGACAGGCCGCGGCCCTTGAGCACCGACTTCAGCGCGTGGAACACTTCGGTGCCGGCGCGCAGCGCCTCGGAGAAGTTGTCCGCGCCCACCGGCAGGATCATGAACTCCTGCAGGTCGACGTTGTTATCGGCATGCGCGCCGCCGTTGATGATGTTCATCATCGGCACCGGCAGCACGGCCTGGCGGCCCTGCGCCAGGTGCTGCCACAGCGGCATCTTCTTCGAAGCCGCCACGGCGTGGGCGTTGGCCATCGACACGCCCAGCAGCGCGTTGGCGCCCAGGCGGCCCTTGTTCTCGGTGCCGTCCAGGTCGATCAGGCGCTGGTCCAGCGCGGCCTGGTCGGCGGCATCGGAACCGGCCAGCGCCGAGGCGATCGCGCCGTTGACGTTCTCCACCGCCTTGCGCACGCCCTTGCCCAGGTAGCGGGTCTTGTCGCCGTCGCGCAGTTCCACGGCCTCCTTGGTGCCGGTGGACGCGCCGGACGGCACCGCGGCGCGGCCGAAGCTGCCGTCGCTCAGGGTGACTTCGGCTTCGAGGGTCGGGTTGCCGCGGCTATCGAGGATTTCGCGGGCGTGGACTTTGGCGATCGTGGTCATTGGTTATGGATCAAAGGGTCAAGGGAAGGGGTTTCGTCACCAGCCCGGACGATAGCCGAGTTGGCGCCGTGGCGCGCGCCGGACGCCTGCGCGGATCGCGCCAGGCATGCGAAGCGTGATTATTCCTGCTCGAGGAAGCCGTTGCGCTTGGTGACTTCGTCGATCTGCTTCAGGGTTTCCAGCAGCGCGCGCATCTTCGGCAGCGGCCAGGCATTGGGGCCGTCGGACAACGCTTCGTCCGGCACCGGATGGGTTTCCATGAAGATGCCGTCGATGCCGACGGCCATCGCCGCGCGCGACAGCACCGGCACGAACTCGCGCTGGCCGCCGCTCTTGCCGCCGGCACCGCCGGGCAGTTGCACCGAATGGGTGGCGTCGAACACCACCGGGCAGCCGGTATCGCGCATCACGCTCAGCGAGCGCATGTCGCTGACCAGGTTGTTGTAGCCGAAGCTGGCGCCGCGCTCGCAGGCCATGATCTGCAGGTTGCCGGTGGCCTTGGCCTTGTCGGTGACGTGCTTCATCTCCCACGGGGAAAGGAACTGGCCCTTCTTGATGTTCACCGGCAGGCCGGCGCGGGCCACGTTCTGGATGAAGTCGGTCTGGCGGCACAGGAACGCCGGCGTCTGCACCACGTCGACGACGGCAGCGACCTCGTTCATCGGCGTGTACTCGTGCACGTCGGTCAGCACCGGCACGCCGATCTGCCGCTTCACCTCGGCCAGCACCTTCAGGCCCTCTTCCAGGCCGGGGCCGCGGAAGCTGGTGGCCGAGGTGCGGTTGGCCTTGTCGAAGCTGGACTTGAAGATGAAGTTGATGCCGAGCTCGGAAGTAATTTCCTTGAGCTTGCCGGCGGTGTCGAGCTGCAGCTGCATCGACTCGATCACGCACGGCCCGGCGATCAGGAAGAACGGCTGGTCGAGTCCTACTTCAAATCCACAAAGCTTCATTGAACATCTCCATTTCCCTCTGCCGCTTGCGGGAGAGGGTTGGGTGAGGGCATGGGCGCTCAGGGCGCCCTCATCCGGCGCTTTGCGCCACCCTCTCCCCGCACGCGGGAGAAGGATTGCGTGCGGCCCAACGGGCCTGCGATCACGCCGTCGCTTCCTTCAGCAGCCGGCCGCCTGCCTGCGCCTTGTGCTCGCGCGCGGCGCGAATGAAGCCGACGAACAGCGGGTGGCCGTCGCGCGGCGTCGACAGGAACTCCGGATGCGCCTGGCACGCCAGGAACCACGGATGCGCGCCACGCGGCAGCTCGACCATTTCGACCAGCAGGTCGTCCATCGACTTGGCGGCGATGGTCAGGCCGGCATCTTCGAGCTGGGTGCGGTAGCGGTTGTTGAACTCGTAGCGATGGCGGTGGCGCTCGCCGACCACGTCCTTGCCGTACACCTCGCGCGCCAGCGTGCCGGGCTTGATGCGCTGGTCCTGCAGGCCCAGGCGCATGGTGCCGCCCAGGTCGCTGTCTTCGCTGCGACGCTCGACCTCGCCACTGGCGGTGCGCCATTCGGTGATCAGGCCGATCACCGGATGCGGGCTGGCCTTGTCGTTCTCGGTGCTGTTGGCGCCGTCCAGGCCGGCCAGGTGGCGGGCCACGTCGACCACCGCCGCCTGCATGCCGTAGCAGATGCCGAAATACGGCACGCCGGACTCGCGGGCGAACTTGGAGGAGAGCACCTTGCCCTCGAAGCCACGATCGCCGAAGCCGCCCGGGACCAGGATGCCGTCGACGTCCTTCAGCACTTCGGTGCCGTGCTGCTCGATTTCGCTGGATTCGAGCCACTTCAGCTTGACCTTGGTGCGCTGGCGCAGGCCGCCGTGCTTGAGCGCCTCTGCCAGCGACTTGTAGGCGTCCTGGTGGTCGATGTACTTGCCGACCACGGCAATGGTGACGGTGTCGACCGGATGCTCGCTGGCGTCGACCACTTCGTCCCACTGCGACAGGTCGGCCGGGCCAGCGGTGATGCGCAGGCGGTCCAGCACGATCGCGTCCAGGCCTTCCTCTTGGAAGCGGCGCGGCATCTTGTAGATGTTGTCCAGGTCGACGGCCGAGATGACGGCGCGCTCGGGCACGTTGGTGAACAGCGCGATCTTGCGGCGCTCGCTGTCGGGCAGCGGCTGCTCGCTGCGGCACAGCAGCACGTCGGGCTGGATACCGATCGAACGCAGTTCCTTGACCGAGTGCTGGGTCGGCTTGGTCTTCAGCTCGCCCGCGGCGGCGATCCACGGCACCAGCGTGAGGTGCATGAACAGCGCACCCTCGGGGCCGCGCTCGCTGCGGATCTGGCGAATGGCTTCCAGGAACGGCAGCGACTCGATGTCGCCGACCGTGCCGCCGATCTCGACCAGGGCCACGTCGAAGCCTTCGGTGGCCTCGATGATGCAACGCTTGATCTCGTCGGTGATGTGCGGGATCACCTGCACGGTGCCGCCGAGGTAGTCGCCGCGACGCTCCTTGCGGATCACGTTGTCGTAGATCCGGCCGGTGGTGATCGAGTTCTTGCGGCTCAGGCGCGTGCGCAGGTAGCGCTCGTAGTGGCCCAGGTCCAGGTCGGTCTCGGCGCCGTCGTCGGTGACGTAGACCTCGCCGTGCTGGAACGGGCTCATCGTGCCCGGATCGACGTTGATGTAGGGGTCAAGCTTCATCATCGTCACGCGCAGTCCGCGCGCTTCGAGGACGGCCGCCAGCGAGGCTGCCGCGATGCCCTTGCCAAGTGAGGACACCACGCCGCCGGTGACGAAAATCAGGGGAGTCATGGTTTTGCTACCGCTGGAAAGCCATAGTCTACCGGCTCGGCCCCTTCGCCGCGAGCCGTCGATGGCCGCGAGCGACAAAAACCCCGGGGCTTGAACCCCGGGGCCGTGTGTTGCAACGATCGTCAAACCCTTGACGGAATTAGCGATCGCCCACTTCCGGCGATGGCGTCGCCGTGGCTTCCCAGTCGCCTATCGCCGAGTTCGCCGAGGCGCGGGCATTCGCGTCCACGGCCGCCTTCGCTCGGCCGTTCGCCTGCACGGAACCCTGCGCTGCGAGACGGGCATCGGCGGGGGTCTGGGCGTCGGCGTTGTGATCGCGAGCACCCGCGGCATCGGCCCGGGCTTGGGCTGCGGCCGTAAGCGCGGCCGTGTCGTGGCCGGCGCGTCGGACCGTTCCTCCTGCCGTGTCGCGGACTGCGTGCGCGGTGCCAGAGATCTGGTTTCCGGTTTCGCGTGCGGCGCGCACACCGTTGTCGCGCGCCGCGCCGGTGGTGGCGCGGGCATCGGTTGCGGCCGATACGCCGGCCTGGGCCGGACCGGCCTGCACGGCGGCGCCGGTCTTCAACACCCAGGTCGATGGCCCGGGCGGACGGCGCGACGAGCGCAGCCGCCATCAGGGCCGGGAGCAACATGCCGACCTTTCCGATAGCGGACTGGGAAGCAGCGGGTTTGCGAGCGACAAAACGATGCATGGGTGCTCTACGCATGGCGTCTTACCTCCTGGATGAGCCGAAATGCGGCCGGAAAATAACGAGGACGGAAAAGTCAGCCCCCGGCCGTCGAAATCGACGACGCGACCGAACCTAGGCGGGCCCACCCCGCTGCCTCCTGAATTTCACGAGGCGCCGTTCATCTCCTCGACATCTCGCCGTTGCCGGCGTGGCGGAGGTCGCAAAACGCAGACGCCCCGGCAAGCGGGGCGTCTGCAAAGCAGGAATTCGTGCGTGCGGTACGAACGTCGCGCCGACTCAGCGATCGTCGTCTTCCTCGGGCTCGTAGGTGGGGTCGCCCTTCTTGGCCTTGGACTTCTTGCTGTCCTTGGCCTTGTCCTTGGACGCATCCTGGGCGGCCTCATCCGACTTGTTGGCGGATGCATTGGCGGCCTTGTCCGCCTGTGCCTTCTGCTGTGCCTGCCGGTCTTTCGCATCCGACTGGGCGTCCTGCTGGGCGAATGCCGGCGACGCCAGGACGGTGGCGATCATGGCCGGAAGGACCAGTTTCGACAGTAGGGGCTTGCGGGTAGTCATACGATGATCTCCTGGCTGGTGCGCAGCTGGCTCGGAAGCGACGACCCTGGTCAGGTCACCCCCTCGGCGACGGACGACCCTAGCCCGCGTATCCGTGCTCCCTCCTGAACAACGACCGGAGCACGGCGCCAGCACCCGACTAAAGTGGGCGCTCACCGCCCGCATTTCAATCCCATGGGCGCCAACGCCTTGATCCGCTTCAGATCCTTCTCTGCCGGATCTTCGCTGCCAGATCCGCCCGACGCCCATTCGCAAATTGGCCGGACTCGTCGCGGTTGAATTTCCGCCGCCACCCGCCGACCATCCTCAGTCTTGCCCCTCGCAGTCGTATACAGAATGAGTGCCCGTTACAACGCCGCAGACATCGAAGTCCTTTCCGGCCTTGACCCGGTCAAGCGCCGCCCCGGCATGTACACCGACACCACGCGCCCGAACCACCTGGCGCAGGAAGTCATCGACAACGCGGTTGACGAGGCGCTGGCCGGCCATGCACGCAGCATCGAAGTCACCTTGTATGCCGACGGCAGCTGCGAGGTCGGCGACGACGGTCGCGGCATGCCGGTCGACATCCACCCGGAAGAAAAGATTCCGGGCGTCGAACTGATCCTCACGCGCTTGCACGCGGGCGGCAAGTTCAGCAACAAGAACTACACCTTCTCCGGCGGCCTGCACGGCGTCGGCGTCAGCGTGGTCAACGCGCTGTCCACGCTCGTCGAAGTGCATATCCGCCGCGACGGCAACGAATACCGCATGACCTTCCGCAACGGCGACCGCGCCACGCCGCTGGAAGTCGTCGGCAGCGTCGGCAAGAAGAACACCGGCACGCGCGTGCGCTTCTGGGCCGACCCGAAGTACTTCGACACGCCCAAGTTCAACCTGCGTTCGCTCAAGCACCTGCTGCGCGCCAAGGCCGTGCTGTGCCCGGGCCTGACGGTCAAGCTGTTCGACGAGGCCAGTGGCGAGCGCCTGGAGTGGTACTACGAGGACGGCCTGCGCGATTACCTGTCGGGCGAGCTGCGCAGCGGCCAGGCGAACCGCGAACTGCTGCCGCCCGACCTGTTCGTCGGCAAGCTGACCAAGGACACCGAGACCGTCGACTGGGCGGTCGCCTGGGCGCCCGATGGCGAACTGGCGCAGGAGAGCTACGTCAACCTGATTCCGACGGCACAGCACGGCACGCACGTCAATGGCCTGCGCACCGGCTTCACGGATGCGCTGCGCGAGTTCTGCGACTTCCGCAACCTGCTGCCGCGTGGCGTGAAGCTGGCGCCTGAGGACGTGTGGGACCGCGTCGCCTTCGTGCTCAGCATCAAGATGACCGACCCGCAATTCAGCGGCCAGACCAAGGAGCGGCTGTCGTCGCGCCAGGCCGCGGGCTTCGTCGAGGGCGCCGCGCACGACGCGTTCTCGCTGTGGCTCAACCAGCACGTCGAACTGGGCGAGAAGATCGCGCAACTGGCGATCGAGCGCGCCGCCGCGCGCCTGAAGACCGAAAAGCAGGTCACCCGCAAGAAGGTCACGCAAGGCCCCGCCCTGCCCGGCAAGCTCGCCGACTGCAGCAGCCAGGACCTGTCGCGTACGGAACTATTCCTGGTGGAAGGCGACTCGGCCGGCGGCAGCGCGCGCCAGGCACGCGACAAGGACTTCCAGGCGATCCTCCCGCTGCGCGGCAAGATCCTCAACACCTGGGAAGTCGCCTCCGGCAGCGTGCTGGCTTCGCAGGAAGTGCACGACCTGGCCGTGGCCATCGGCTGCGATCCGGGCAAGGACGACCTGTCCGGACTGCGATACGGCAAGGTCATCATCCTCGCCGACGCCGACTCCGACGGCCTGCACATCGCCACGCTGCTGACGGCGCTGTTCCTCAAGCACTTCCCGTCGCTGGTCGCCGCCGGCCATGTGTTCGTGGCGATGCCGCCGCTGTTCCGCGTCGACGTGGGCAAGCAGGTGTTCTACGCGCTGGACGAAGAAGAAAAGCGGATCCTGCTGGAGAAGATCGAGCGCGAGAAGATGAAGGGCCAGGTCAATACCACCCGCTTCAAGGGCCTGGGCGAGATGAACCCTTCGCAGTTGCGCGAGTCGACCATCCATCCCGATACGCGGCGCCTGGTCCAACTGACCGTCGACGACGACGTGCAGACGCACTCGCTGATGGACATGCTGCTGGCGAAGAAGCGCGCCGGCGACCGCAAGCAGTGGCTCGAAACCAAGGGCGACCTGGCCACGCTGGAAGTCTGATCCGCACCGCGTCGAAGTAATGAGCCCCCTCCTCTTCCGCGCGCGGAAGAGGGTTGGGGTGAGGGCGCGGACAACGCAAAGCCCCTCCTCCGCCCCCGGATCAAGTCCGGGGCAGGTGCACCTCCCACGCGCGGGAGAAGGGACAGCGGATGATGCTGTTTTCGCAGGAGTGACGGTCAGCGCAACGCGGCCAGGCCGGCCCTCAGCGGCCTGGCGAGCGCGGCCGGCCGGCAGCGCACCAATTCGACCTTCGGCGTGCCATG
>DATDBD010000048.1:0-4302 GCA_036525015.1 Lysobacter sp. | reverse complement strand
AAAAACCCGGGAAAACTGCAATAGGTCTTTGTTTTACAGGACTTTTTCGCTACCTGAAACCCTGGTGAAACATGCCGGGGAAGGTTCTGACAAGCTGTGGATAATTTGGCAGGCCCGCGCCGGGCGCTGACTTGTCCACAGTTTGTACGGCCACCGTCCCCAATTTTGTCCTTTGCGGGCATCCCTGGCGGAGGTTTACGCTATTCCCACACCGACGACATGCACCTTCACCGGATCGAACTGAGCGCGTCGGGTTCAGGCGATGGGGCCGCCAAACCGGTCGTCACCTTTGTTGCGTCCTCTCGTGTTGCGTCCCCTCGAGCCCGCATGACCACCTGAGCGGTCCGCGTTCTCGTTGAGCTTGTTACTCGCTGAGCTTGCGGATCAGCTTGTCCCAGTCCTCGCGCAGCTTGCCGTCGGTTTCCATCAACGTGCGGATCTGCCGGCAGGCGTGCAACACCGTCGTGTGGTCGCGCCCGGCGAAGGCATCGCCGATCTCGGGCAGGCTGTGTTCGGTTAGTTCCTTGGTCAGGGCCATCGCCATCTGCCGCGGCCGAGCCAGTGAACGGGTACGCCGTTTCGACAGCAAGTCCTTGATCTGAAGCCCGTAGTAGTCTGCCACGGTCTTCTGGATGTTGGGGATGCCGATGGCCTGTTGCTGGGCGCGCAGTAGGTCGCGCAGGGTCTCCTGCGCAAACTCCGGCGTGATCGCCCGGCCGGTGAAGTTGGCACGGGCGGCGAGGGTGTTGAGCGCGCCTTCCAGGTCGCGCACGTTGCTGCGCATTTTCTTGGCCAGCAGGAACGCGACTTCCTCGGGAATGTTGGCACCGCGCTCGCGAGCCTTCGACAGCACGATCTGCGCGCGCGTCTCGAAGTCCGGCGGCTCGATCGCCACCGACAGGCCCCAGGCCAGACGCGACTTCAGCCGCGGCTCCAGGCCTTCGACTTCTCTGGGGTAGCGGTCGCAAGTCAGGATGATCTGCTGCTTGCCATCGAACAGCGCATTGAAGGTGTGGAAAAACTCCTCCTGCGTGCGGTCCTTGCCGGCGAAGAACTGGATGTCGTCGATCAGCAGGGCGTCTACCTGCTGGAACTGGCGCTTGAACTGGTCCATCGCCTTGTCCTGCAGCGCTTTCATCATCGCGCTGAAGAACTGTTCCGAGCGCAGGTACATCACGCGCATGGCTGGGTTGGCGGCGCGCATGGCGTTGCCGGCGGCGAACATCAGGTGGGTCTTGCCCAGCCCGGTGCCGCCGTACAACAGCAGCGGATTGTGGGCGCGCTCGCCAGGTTTCTGGGCGGCCTGCAAAGCCGCGGCGCGGCCGAGCTGGTTGCTGCGGCCTTCAACGAAATTCTCGAAGGTGTAATGGTTGTCGAGATTGCCCTGAAAAGCCTCGGCGCTGGCGACGGCGACGGCGGCCGGTCGGGACATCGCGGCTTCGCTGGCCGCGGGCTTGGCCGCACGGGGCAGCGAGCCAATCTCGAGGCTGACCTCGCTGCTGCCGGCGAAATACGCCAGGAGTTCGCAGATGCGGGACAGGTAGCGCTCGCGGACGTGCTCGACGACAAAGGCATTGGGGGCGTAAAGCACCGTGGTGTCGTCGCGCTGCGCGGCCTGCAGGGGCTTGAGCCAGGTATGCACGTCTTCGGCCGGGTATTCGGCTTCAAGACGTTCGAGGCAGCGGGGCCAGGCTTCCATTGTTTGTTCGGTCTTCTTCTTTCTGTATGTTGCAGCCTGCCTGCCCGTGGGCGCGGCAGACAAAGCGGCCACCACACGATGCGCGCATCGCGGGGGGACGTGGTCTGGGGGCAGGCCAGACTATCACCGCGACAGGGCTCGGAACAGGACTTGTCCACAGGCCGGTCTACAAGTTAGTCCACAGCCTTCGGGCCTTCGTCGAAAGCGCGACCGGCCAGGATGGACAGGCGGCCGACGCGAGCGGTCATCGTGAAAACCCAGGTCTGGCAAAGCGCTGGTTGACCAGGCCCGCATGCAACCGCTAGAATCGCCGGTCTTGTCATTCGTTTACGCAGAGCCGGACCATGGCCACCAAGCGCACCTATCAGCCCAGCAACCTCAAGCGCAAGCGCGACCACGGCTTCCGTGCCCGCATGGCTACCGCCGACGGCCGCAAGATTCTTGCCCGTCGTCGCGCCAAGGGCCGCAAGCGTCTCTGCGCCTAAGCGTTCCGGCCGCGGTTCCGCGCGGCCGTCCGGCTTAAGCCGGCACCGACCCATGACGACGCCCCGATTCCCGCGCACCGCGCGGGTTCGCGCGCGCTCAGACTTCGATCGCATCTTCCAGCACGGTAGCCGCGTGGCGCTGCCCGTGCTCGCTTTGCATTGGCAATCCGGCGAGGGCGAACCACGCCTGGGCCTGGCCGTGTCGCGCAAGGTCGATCCGCATGCCGTCGGCCGCAACCGCATCAAGCGCGCAATGCGCGAAACCTTTCGACACCTTCGCAAGGACCTGGCTGCGGGCGACTATGTCATTGTCGCCCGCCCTGAAGCCGCGCGCCGTTCCGGCGCGGAACTTGGCGAGGCGCTGCAGGGTCTGTTGCGCCGTGCCGGCGCGTTGCCCGCATCTGCTCCGGCCGGCACAATGCCGGCCGCCCGCATTCCCCCATCCACGCCGGACGCGTGCTCCGGCTGAGCCTGCCTGTCGCCCATGAACCAGACCCGTGTTTTCCTGATTATCGCCTGGCTGATGGTGGCGACCCTGCTGTGGATGGAGTGGGGCAAGGAGAAGAGCGCCGCCCAGGCGCCGGCTCCGACGGTCGCCGCGACCGCCCAGGCGTCTGGCAACGGTAACGGTTCCGTACCGAGTGTTGCCGGAGCGCCGAGCGTCCCCGGCGCTCCGCTGGCGCAGGTGGGCCCTGCCGCCGCGTCGAATCCCGGAAACGGCCCGACCGTCACCGTCACCACCGACGTGCTCCAGGTCACGTTGGATGGCGGCGAGTTGCACCGCGCAGATCTGCTGAAGTATCCGAGCACCGCCGATGCAAACAGCGCGCCGGTGCGTTTGTTCGATGACGAGGCGGCCCACTACTTCGTCGCTCAGAGTGGCTGGGTCAGCCAGGGCGGCGCCGCGCCGAGCCACGAGCAGGGCTTCCGCGTCGAAGGCAATGCCACCGAATTCAAACTCGCCGACGGCGCCCAGAAGATCGACGTGCCGTTCGTGTGGACCGGCGCCAATGGCGTGACCATCCGTCGCACCTACACGTTCGACCGCGGCAACTATGTGGTGAAGGTGCGCGACGAAGTGGTCAACGCCGGCAGCGCGCCGTGGCAGGGCTACGTGTATCGCCAGTTCAGCCGCGTGCCGCGCGCCCTGGTGAAGAAGGGACCAATGAGCGCCGAGCAGTACAGCTTCCAGGGCGCCGCCTGGTACAGCGCGGCCGACAAATATGAGAAGCGCAAGTACGACAACTTCGTCGACGACGGTCCGCTCGAAAAGCAGGTCACTGGCGGCTGGATCGGCATGCTCCAGCACCACTTTTTCTCCGCCTGGATCCCGGGCACGAACGACGCCAGCACGTTCTCGCTCGCCACGCCGACCGGCGTCGGCGGCACGCAGTACCTGATCCGCGAACTCGGACCGGGCGTCAACGTCGCGCCGGGTGCGAAGGCCAGCACCGAGGCTCGCCTGTGGGTCGGCCCGAAGCTGGTCAAAGCCATCGATGCCCAGAACGTGCCGGGCTTGGATCGCGCCGTTGACTTCAGCAGTTACAGCCTGATGGCGACGCTCGCCGGCTGGCTGTTCGCCGTGCTGGCGTTCATCCACAGCTTCGTGAGCAACTGGGGCTGGTCGATCGTCGGCCTGGTGTTGCTGATCAAGCTCGTCATGTTTCCGCTGTCCGCCGCGCAGTACAAGTCGATGGCGAAGATGCGCAAGTTCCAGCCGCGCATGGCGCAACTGAAGGAGCGCTACGGCGACGACAAGCAGAAGCTGCAGATGGCGATGATGGAGCTGTACAAGAAGGAGAAGATCAACCCGGTCGGCGGCTGCCTCCCGATCCTGTTGCAGATGCCGGTGTTCCTGGCGCTGTACTGGATGCTGTCGGAGTCGGTCGAGCTGCGCCACGCGCCGTGGATCGGCTGGATCACCGACCTGACCTCGCGCGATCCGTTCTTCGTGCTGCCGCTGATCAACGTCGCCGTGATGTGGTTCACGCAGAAGCTCAACCCGACCACCGGCATGGACCCCATGCAGGCCAAGATGATGCAGTTCATGCCGCTGGTGTTCGGCGTGATGTTCGCCTTCTTCCCGGCCGGTCTGGTGCTGTACTGGGTCACCAACGG
>DATDBD010000047.1:0-6058 GCA_036525015.1 Lysobacter sp. | reverse complement strand
TCCACGTGCAGCATCGCTGGCTCGGATGGAACCACGACGGCGCGTTGCGTTTCGCCACGCCCGACGGCGACATCGTGGCGAATGCCCCGGCGACCGTGCTTGCACTCGGCGGCGGAAGCTGGCCGGAACTCGGCTCCGATGGCGCCTGGGAAGCATGGCTGCGCGATCGCGGCATCGACGTGGCGCCGTTGGAACCCTCCAACTGCGGGTTCGACATCGGCTGGAGCGAGCATTTCGCCACACGCCATGCCGGTGCGCCGCTGAAGCCGGTGGTGGCGTCCTGGCACGATCAAAACGGGCAGGAACACTCGCTGCAAGGCGAATGCGTGGCCACCGCGACCGGCATCGAAGGCAGCCTGGTCTATGCGCTGTCGGCACCGCTGCGCGACGAGATCATGCGCGTCGGCGAGGCGTGGCTGCATCTGGACCTGGCACCCGGTCGCGATATCGAACGCTTGCGTCGCGAACTGTCCAAACCCCGCGCCGGCCGCAGCCTGAGCGAACACCTGCGCCGCCAGACGGGGCTCGATAGCGTCAAGATCGCGCTGGTGCACGAGGTGCTGGACCCCTCTCAGCGCGGCGATGTCGACGCGATCGCGGCCACGATCAAGCGATTGCCGTTGCGCCTGCTGCGCACGCGCCCGATTGCCGAAGCGATCAGCAGCGCCGGCGGCGTGCGGCTGGAGGCGATGGACCAGCGCTTGATGCTGCGATCGATGCCGGGCGTATTGTGCGCCGGCGAGATGCTCGACTGGGAAGCGCCGACCGGCGGCTACCTGTTGACGGCCTGCTATGCCAGCGGTCGCCGCGCGGGACTGGGCGCAGTGGAGTGGATCAACTCCGGACGATGACGGCGTGCCGAGGACAGCACGCCGCTGAGGGACGATTGCGGCAGGGCCAAGTGCGACGCGCACCATGGCCCCAGGCTCCGCTAGCCGACTATTGCGAGGTTGGCCTCAGGGCAGACCTGAACTACAAGCATCGTCCCCAGAATGCGGAGCGGCACGAAGCTGCCGCTCGCGCTCGTGCTTCTCACTCGTGTTTCTCAGCGGTTCGCCTTCTTCTCGTTCTTCGCTGCCCGCTTTTCCTTCATCGTCTTCTCGGGCTTCTTCTTCTGCTCTTTCTTCTTGTCCAGGCCTTTGCTCATTTCCGTTTCCTCAGGTGGTCATCAACACGTGGAAGCATGGCATATCCGCGGCAGTTTTCACTTGCCTACGTAATGCGTGCTAGCGCACAAGGCGATACCGGAAGCGCCCGGCGCCGGCAGATCGGCTCCCTGCAACCCCATCAGCTTGACCACCTCGGTCTTGTCTTCCATGACCTTGGCCATCGCGATGTAGCCGGCGCGCCCGTTGGCGCACAGGGCGTTGCCGGGAACCTTGCTGGGCGGGGTTTCCTCGAGCACGCGGCGCAGTTCCACCGTTTCGCTCGGCTCGATCATCATTGCCTCGGCGTAGGTCTCGCCTGCGGTGTACTCGTCGCCCCCCTTGAGGATGGCGACGCGCTCGGTGGTGAAGCTGGCGCCATTGGCGCCGCGCAACGCGGTGTCCTCGACTTCGAGCTTGCCAGTGATGGCTTCCGCGACCGGATTGCCGGGCTCGAACGTGCCCAAGGCCACCGGCTTCAGCATCGGCGGCGCGGCGCGCTCCACCGGCGCCGCATTGGCGTCAGGCTCCGGGTTCGCGGCGGGCGCGGGCGCAATGGTCGTCTCCGGCTCGACGGCCTCGGCGGCGGGCTTCTTGGCCTCGCAACCGGCCAGGGCGAGGACCGCTACGGCGATCATCAGCCCGTTGGTGGCCAGTGAGATGGCAGAGGTTCCGCGCATTGGGCGAACTCCAGGTTCGATTCGACACGCAAGCAAACACGAGTTCAGTCGCACATGCAATGCGCGATGGGTTAAACCAGGGCCATCGACACACCGATGGCAATGGAATGGTCACGCCGCGGCTTCGCGGCTGCAATCGTTCATGGGAGTTAGCTGAGCATCCAGCGCGACGCGCTCGTCGAAGACGAAGCAGCGACCGTCGTAGCTGTAGCCGCCCACCTGTTCGAAGTATCCCAGGATGCCGCCGTCGAGCTGCAGCACGTTGTCCATGCCATCGGCGCGCATCCACAGCGCGGCCTTTTCGCAACGGATGCCGCCGGTGCAGAAGCTGACCACGGTCGCGTCGCGCAGCGACTCGCGATGGGGCTCCAGGGCCTGCGGCAGATCGGTGAAATTGTCGATCGGCAGCGTCAGCGCATTGGCGAAGGTGCCGTAGCCGACTTCCTCGCGATTGCGGGTATCGAGCAGAACCACGCGCTTGCCGCTGTCGTCGCGACCCTGCTGCAGCCAGCGCGCCAGCTCGGCCGGCGATACCGCAGGCGCCCGCCCCTGCAACGGCGAGGCGTTGTCGCGACGGAAACTGATGATCTCCGCCTTGACCTTGACCTTCAGCCGCGCGAACGGCTGCGTCGCGCTGCGGCTGAACTTGACGGTCAGCCCGGCGAAGCACGCATCGGCGCGCAACGCGTCCAGGAACCCGTGCAGCGCATCGTCCGGCCCGGCCAGGAACAGGTTCAGGCCTTCGGGGGCGACCAGCACGGTGCCGCGCAGATCGGCGCTCCCGGCCCGTTCACGCAGCAGCGCGGCCAGGGCCTGCGGGTCGTCGATGGTGGCGAAGTGGTAGGCGGCGGCGTTGAGAATCATGGCGATATTTTAACCATCCCCGGCCGCAACCTGGCCTGACGCAGCCACCGGCTCCCGGCCGGGCGGGGCCAGGCGGCGCAGCCAGAACGCCGCCAGCGCCAGCCACGCCAGGATCAGCAGGATCACCGCCTTCTGGGTCAGGCCCCTCGGCGCCGTGTGCCACAGGGCATGTCCCCACAGGGCGGCGAAGCAGACGACCGCCAGGATGAACGCCGGCGCGAAGCGTGCGCGCCACTGCGCGTCGCCACGCAGGCACCAGGACTGCAGCAGCATCCCCATGGTCACGAACAGGAAGGCCAGCGGCGCGGCGATGGCGTGGACTGTGCCCTCCGTCGTCAGCGGCTGCCGGGGGCGTTGGGTCTCGGCCGAGGCGGTGACGGCCAAGGCCAGGCCCGCCATCACGAACAGCGCCCGCGCCAAGCCGCTGCGCGCCTGGGGCGTCAGGACGCGGTAGTAGCCCACGCCGATCAGGCCCAGCGTCACGCTCAGCAGCCCATAGGCGACCCGCACCCAACCGCCGTAGGCATCGATCAGGTAGAAACTCAGCGGCGCCCGCATCCAATCCAGGTCCGCGCGCAGGAACTGCACCGCGCTGCACACCAGCACGAACACGAGCACGCCGGCCAGCGCCGCCGTGCCCATCCTGCGCACGCTGGCATCGTCCTGTGACCACCGCATCGGCAAGCCCCCCCTCAGTAAGACCCCATGAAGTCCTTCTTGCCCACTTCCACGCCGTTATGCCGCAGCAGCCCGTACGCGGTGGTGACGTGGAAGAAGAACTGCGGCAGGCCGTATGCGAGCAGGTAGGCCTGCCCGGTCAGCTTGCGCTCTTTGGGCGTGCCGGGACGCAGCACGATCTCGCGCTGCTCGCTGCCGTCGAAGCCCGCCGCCTGCAGGCCATCGATGAAGGCCAGCGTCTTGGCGACGCGCGCGTGCAGGTCGGCGAAGCTCTGCTCGTTGTCCTCGAACGCCGGCACGTCCACGCCGGCCAGCCGCGCCGGCACGCTCTTGGCGAAATCGCAGGCGATCTGGACCTGGCGGATGAAAGGGAACATGTCCGGGAACAGGCGCGCCTGCAGCAGTGCCGCCGGGTCGATGTTGCGCGCGGCGACGTGCGCCTCGGCCTTGCCGAGCAGGACGTCGAGGCTACCCAGCATCTGCCTGAAGACGGGGACGCAGGCGGTGTACATGGAAATCGTCATGGGGGAGTCGCGCAAGAAGAAGGTGGACGCATGGTACATCCGCCGCCCTGCGCCCCCGAGGAGACCGCGGTCACGACCCTGGAGTCAGCGATTGCGCTGGTAAGTGCCGATGAGTTCGACCTGGGCCACCACGTGCCCCTTCATCGCCTCCAGCAATCGCACCTTGTCCGGCTTGCCGAGATCGGACAACACCGCGTCGAGCGCATAGAGCTTGTGGAAGTAGCGATGCCGGCCGATCGGCGGACACGGGCCGCCATAGCCGGTTCGTTCCCAGTCGTTGAGCCCTTCGCGCGTTCCCGCCGGTAGCTGCGCCGACGCGACACCCTCTGGCAGTCCCGTCGCGTTCGCCGGAATGTCGTAGAGCACCCAATGCACCCAGGTCCGCTTGGGCGCAGCCGGATCGGGCGCGTCCGGGTCGTCGACGATCAGTACCAGGCTGCGGGCACCGAACGGCACGCCCGACCACTGCAGCGGCGGCGATACGTCCTGGCCGTCGCAGGTATGACGCGAAGGGATCGATGCCGACTCGGTGAACGCGGGCGAGGTCAGGGTCAGGCTCACGACGGGCTCCTTTGCTGCGCTGAACGGGACGGCCATCGCGAGCGCGAGCGAGACGACGGCCGCGGTCCATGGGCGGATGAAGGTCATGAGGCCGTTTCTCTGTCGGATCGGTCGATTTTACGGATCCGTGCATCACGCTCATGCGAAGCGCCAGGGAGAGGGCGATCCCGCGAACCTATCGCTTCTCGGTCACCGCCCGCCGCAGATTGCGCCGCGCCTGCGCATCCAGCCGCGCATGGAAGAATTCGCTCAGGAAGATGCGTTCGCGCGCCAGCAATCCCTTGAGGAAGCGCCGGCGATTGAGCTTGTACAACCAGCCGGGCACATGCCCCCGGTACTCGGCGGCGATGCCGCGATCGTAGGCATCGAACACGGCCGGTTCGGCGCCGAGTATCGCCATGTCGCAATCCAGGAACAACGCTGCGTCCTCATCGACCTCCTCGGCGGCGACGCGTCCGTGGCGCGAGGTGAGGTCGATCAACGCGGCCACGCGTGCGGCATCGACGCCAGGCAACCAGCGCGCGATGTGTTCGCGCGCCAGCTCGGCCGAGCGTGCCTCGTTGTCGTTGCGACCGGGCTGGTAGATGGCGTCGTGGTACAGCACCGCCAGATAGACCTCGGCGGGCTGCATCCATCCAGGTCCGGCCACCACCATGTCGTAGTGGCGCATCACGTCCTGGACGTGTCCGTAGTGGTGGTACGCGCGTGCGGGCGTGGCGTAGGCCGCTTCGATGGCGGCCTGCTGCTCGGAAGGAATGGTCACGGGTGCCACGGCGGCATTCATGCAGGAACTCTACCGCCGCCGGCGCCGCCTGGGCGAATCAGGACGCGGAAGAACCCACCGCGACCTCGGAACGCGAGGCTTCCCCTGCGGCGGCTGCGTCCACGCGCGGCGTGTCGAACAGCGGCAGGTCCATCGTGAAGGCGCGCACCTGGTTGCGGCCTTCGCGCTTGGCGCGGTAGAGCATGCGGTCGGCGTGCGAGATCAACACGTCCAGCCCATAGCCGGACGACGCGGTCGCACTGACGCCGAAGCTGGCCGTCACGGTGAAGGTGTGCCCACTCGGACGCGTGTCGATGCGGGTCAGGCGCAGACGGCAGTCCTCGGCCAGGCGTGTCGCCGCCGCCAGGTCGCAGCCGCGCAGCAGGAACGCGAACTCCTCGCCTCCGAGCCGGCCGATGTAGTCGATGGCGCGGCAGAAGCCGCGGCAGTTTTCGGCGACTTCGCGCAGCACCCAGTCGCCGGTCGCATGGCCGTAGGTGTCGTTGATCTCCTTGAAGCGGTCGAGATCGAACATCACCAGCGCGACCTGCTCGCGGTTCTTCGCGCACTGCGCCAGTACCTGCTCGGCGCTTTGGGTGAAATGGTGGCGATTGCTGACGCCGGTCAGCGCATCGGTCTCGGCGAACCGGCGCAGCGACTGCTGCCGGCGCCTGATCCACGACGCCCAGTACCCGAGCACGGCCACCACCAGCAACAGCAGCAGGACCACCAGCCGGGTGTTCTGCGCGTTTTGCTTGGCCACGCGCTGCTGCAGCTGCAACACCTGGTTCTGGCGGTTCAGCAGTTCGATCTGCTGGGTTTTCTGCGCGGTTTCCTGGCGCA
>DATDBD010000046.1:0-13084 GCA_036525015.1 Lysobacter sp. | reverse complement strand
TGCGCCGGAGCCCGGTTACCCACACCGCGATAACAATTGGCGGCGCAAGCTGAAGTTGTCTGCGGTGCTCATCTCTCTCTCTCCAGCAGCAAGGTCGACGGCTCGTTCCGCGTAGTCCAGATCAAGGAACAGCCCACCTCCGTCCGCGGACCTGCCCGGGACTCGGTTCCCGGGCAATTTTTATGTGCGATTGGCTCCGCGTGATTGGCTCCGCCGGACCCGACCGGATTGGTGCTCCTGTTTTTCGGAAGGCCCGCTAGTTTTGGGGCCATTCGGCGAAACGAGAGACTGTCGGTCATGGCCACGCACCATCAAGCGATTTCATCTGCGGCAGCACCACTGACGCGCACCGCATTGGGCTGGGTGTTGTTCGGTGGCTTGGCGGCCGGTGCGCTTGATTTCGCCTTTGCCACGGGTTTCTGGGCCCTCCAGGGCATCGCGCCGCAGCGCGTGTGGCAGAGCGTGGCCGCTGGGCTGCTCGGCAAGTCCAGCTTCGACGGCGGCACCGCGACCGCGCTGTTGGGCGTGGCGCTGCATTACCTGATCGCGATGACGATGTCACTGGGCTATGCGTTGCCAGCACGACGCCTGGCCGCGTTGCTGCGTCATCCCTGGCGCTGCGGCGCGCTCTACGGGCTGCTGCTGTACGCGGTGATGACCTACGTCGTCGTCCCCCTCTCCGCTGCGCCCGCAGGCGGCGCAGGCAATCGGCTGTGGATCGCATGCAGCGTGCTCGCCCACGTGGTGCTGGTGGGCTGGCCCTGCGCCTGGTTCGCACGCCGCGCGTTCCTCGACCGGGGTCTTACGCGCTCACGGAAGGTATTGGCCGGCGGCATGCGGTGAGCCCGCACGGGGCACCGATCCACTCGCAAGGTCCACGCCTCGCGCGCTTCGATGGGGGCATCGCAGGGGAGCCAGCCCGCGCACTGGTTTCCCACGCAATGGAGAACGTCATGAACATCGTGAACATCGCGCCTTCGGGTCTCATCGTCGCGCTCGCCCTGGCCGCCGCACCGGCGAGCGCCGATGAATGCAAGAAGATCCACGCAGACCTCGTCGAGGTCAGCGCAACGCAAGGTTGCAACCCTGGGCTGGCTTCGTGCTTCCTCGGCGAGGTCGACGGCAACCACGGCCTGCGCGGCACCACGCATTTTGCCGCCGACAGCGCGCGCGCAGGTCCGGCGACATCACCCACCTTCATCTCGTACAGCGGACCGTTCGAGTACCGCACCGCCGACGGCAACATCACCATGCGCGAGACCGGCGTCACCACCAGCGGCCCCGAGGGCGTGGTCACCGCCTATCAGCAGATCGTCGATGCCACCGGTCAGTACGCCGGCGCCACGGGGTATGTCTTCGTCAGCGGGCACAAGAGCGGCGGCATGGTCACCACCTTCGTCGATGGCGAGATCTGCTATCCGTGACAGTGGCGGTCACTATCGCGCCGCCTGTGAAATCTTCCGCACTTGCCTCACCCCACCCCTCTCTCGCGTGCGGAGAGGGGCTTTTTTGAGGCTCAGTGGCCGCCACCATCCAGAGCCTTGAGCTCGCTGACCAGCGCGCTGGCCATTTCCGCGCCGTCGCCGTAAAGCATGCGCGTATTGTCGGCGTAGAACAGCGCGTTTTCGATACCGGCAAAACCGGTGCCCTTGCCGCGTTTGATGACGATGGTGTTCCGCGACAGGTTCACGTCGAGGATCGGCATACCGTAGATCGGCGATGCCGGATCGGTCTTGGCGACCGGATTGACGACGTCGTTGGCGCCGATCACCAGCGACACGTCGGTGTTCGGGAACTCGGGATTGATGTCGTCCATGTCGGCGATCAGGTCGTACGGCACGCCCGCCTCGGCCAGCAACACGTTCATGTGACCCGGCATGCGACCGGCGACCGGATGGATGGCGAACTTCACCTTCACCCCGCGCTCGATCAGCTTCTGCGTCAGCTCCCATATCTTGTGCTGCGCCTGGGCCACGGCCATGCCGTAACCGGGCACGATCACCACGCGCTCGGCATAGGCCATCATTGCGGCGACATCGCCGGCCTCGATGGGTTTCTGCGCGCCGCTGATTTCCTGCGCCTGCCCGCCGCCGCCGAAGTTGGAGAACAGCACGTTGCGGATCGGCCGGTTCATCGCCTTGGCCATCAACTGGGTCAGCAGCGTACCGGCCGCGCCGACCATGGTGCCGGCGATGATCAGGGCCTCGTTGCCGAGCACGTAGCCTTCGAAGGCCACCGCCAGGCCCGTCAATGCGTTGTACAGCGAGATCACCACCGGCATGTCGGCGCCGCCGATCGGCAACGTCATCAGCACGCCCAGTGCCAGGGCAAGCACGAAGAAGGCGATGATCGCCGTGGTGCCCAATGAATTCACGACGATGCCGCCGAGCACCACCACCGCCAGGAAAACGACGAGGTTGAATAGCTGCTGGCCTGGGAAGGTCACGCGTTTGTCGAGGCGGCCGTCGAGTTTGGCCCATGCGATCACAGAGCCGGACAGCGAGACCGAACCGATCGCCGCGCCAATGACGCCCAGCACCAGCGAGATGCTCGAAGGGGCGCGCCCTTCGCCGGAAAACCGCAGCAGCTCGACCGCGCCGATCGCCGCCGCCGAACCGCCGCCCATGCCGTTGTACAGCGCGACCATCTGCGGCATGTCGGTGATCGCGACTTTTTTGCCGGACACCCACGCCAGCACCGTGCCGATACCCAAAGCGAGCACGATCAGCGCCAGGTTATGCAGGCCCGGCAACAGGAATGTCGCCACGGTGGCGATCACCATGCCCATGCCGGCCCAACGGATGCCGCTGCGCGCAGTGACCGGCGAGGCCATGCGCTGCAGGCCCAGCAGGAACAGCGTGGCGGCGACGAAATAGCTGACCGAGGCGACCCAGGCCAGGAGGCTCATGCCTTGCCTCCGGCAGCCGGCTTCTTGCTGGACTTGAACAACTCCAGCATGCGCTCGGTGACCACGTAGCCGCCGGCCGCGTTGCCGGCGCCGAGCAACACCGCGATGAAGCCGATCGCCTTGCCCAGCGTGGTGTCGGCATGGCCGAGGACAACCATCGCGCCGATCAGGACGATGCCGTGGATGAAGTTGGAGCCGGACATCAACGGCGTGTGCAGGATCACCGGCACCCGCGAAATAATGACGTGGCCGGCGATGCCCGCCAGCATGAAGATGTACAGCGCCACGAACCCGTCGCCCATCATCCTTCCTCATCTCGATGTCGCCTGCATCATAACCGCCCCTGAATCAGGCGCCAGCGCTGTCAACCCGCGGCCGCAACAGGCGTTCTCCCCAGCGCAGGGTCGTCCTGCCAGGTTCGGAGATGGCGATGGAAACGACGAAAGGAACCGTGGTGAAGCGGACCTGGGCGGCGGCGCTGGCGGTGGCGCTGATGTCAGTGGCCGCCGCCGCGTCGGCAGGTGACCGCGGCGACCGCGCGGACCGTCGACTCGACCATCGCGGCGACCGGATCGATGCGCAGCTGGACCACAAGGGCGACCGCATCGACCGGCGACTGGACCGCCGCGCGACCTATCAAGCCGGGCAGGGCCACGAGCGGCGGGCCGCCCGTCTGGATTACAGGGGCGACCGCATCGATCAAGGGCTGGACCGTCGTGGCGACCTCGCCGACGCCCGCTGGGACCGTCGTGGCGATCGCTTCGACCGCCGCTGGGACCGCCGGCATTAAGCCCGCCCCCGTATGCTGCGACCCGTGAGCCGCGAAGCCGACGACGTGCCTGCCGCCATCGCGGCGCAGGCCCATGCCCGTGCCGCCTCCCCTGCGGAGGCGGTCGCGCACACCCCTGCCTCGCTGGAGCAATTCCTGGCCGAGATCGGCACGCGGGCGTTCCGCTTCGCCGAAGTGGGCCTGAGAAACCGCGACGATTCGCTCGACGCGGTGCAGGACGCAATGATGAAGATGCTGACCTACCGCGATCGTCCGGCCGAGGAATGGACGCCGCTGTTCTGGAGCATTCTGCGCAGCCGGATCGTCGACCTGCAGCGGCGCCGCACGTTCCGCCTGCGCTGGCTGTTGCCGGCACCCGAGCGCGACGACACCGCGCTCGACTGGGCCGACGACGCGCCCGACCCGGCCCGTGCGTTCGACGGGCGCGAAGCCTACGGCAAGCTCGCCGGCGCGCTGGCCGCACTGCCACGCCGGCAACGCGAGGCCTTCAGCCTGCGCGTACTGGAGGAACTCGACGTCGCCACGACCGCGCGGGCGATGGGATGTAGCGAAGGCGCGGTGAAGACACACCTGTCGCGGGCGCGCGAAGCGCTGCAGCGGCAACTCGAGGACTGGCGATGAAACTCAACCATCCACACGGCGACGACGAGCGTTTCGACCAGGCCATGCGCGAGGTGCATGCGCAGGCTGTGGCCCATGTGTCGTCCCCCACGCGCGCCCGACTGCGGGCCGCGCGGCACGGCGCGGCTGCCACGCGCGAATCGGGGCGAGGCTACGGCTGGCTGCTGGCCAGCGGCTGCGCCGCGGTTTTTGCGCTGGCCATTGCCTTGCAGTTGCAGCCTCGCCCGGCCTCGCAGCCTGACGCCCGGCCTCTGGCGGAGGTGTCCGCGGCGGCATACGAGGCAGACACCGCCGTGGCGGCGCTCGACGAAAACCCCGATCTTTACCTATGGCTGGCGTCCAACGACGATGCGTTGCCGGCCGCGGAGCAATGACCATGCGTTTGCCGACCTCCTCCATCCGCCCGCTTCGTGCCTTGGCATTGCTCGTCCTGCTGACGGCGGCGCTGCCGGGTCTGGCCGAACAGCCCACGCCTGCGACGCTTCCAGGCTGGGAGCAATTGACGCCGGCGCAGCGCGAGCAACTGATCGCTCCGATCCGGGAACGCTGGAACAGCGAACCGGAGCAACGCCAGCGCATGCTCGATCGCGCGCAGCGCTGGAAGCAGATGACGCCCGAGCAGCGCGAACGGGCCCATCGCGGGATGAAGCACTGGGAACACATGACCCCGGAGCAGCGCGAGCAGATGCGCGCGCTCTACGGAAAGATGCGCACGCTGCCTCCCGCGGAACGGCAGGCGCTGAAGGAACGGTGGAGGCAGATGACGCCGGAGCAGCGCAGTGAGTGGGTGAAGGCCAATCCGGCGCCATCGGAAACCAAAGCGCCGAGCGAGGCGAGGCGCTGATCGCTGCGACAACTTCGTTCGCGAGCAGGAGAGCGGAATCAAGAACAACCCCTCTCCAGCCTGCGGGAGAGGGGTGGGGGTGAGGGCAGCGCAGCGACAGCACCGAAGCCGCCTCATCCGCCCTTCGGGCATCCTTCGCCAAGCTCAGGACAGGCCTTCTCCCGCAAGCGGGAGAAGGAAAACCTCAACCAGCCGCTGCGCGCTCCGGCCAGACCGTCCGCGCCAGCAGCTCGTCGTTCCAGTCGTAGGTCAGTGCGCCAGTTTCCGCCGCCTTCTCATCGAGCAGCAGGCTGACGAAATTGAGCACGTTGCGCGCGTACATCTCGCTGGCATGCACCGCACCCTGGCTGGCGAGATTGAGCGGACCGGCCACGGTGACGCCGTGGGCTTCGATGGTCTGGCCCGGCTGCGTCAGCTCGCAGTTGCCGCCAGTCTCCGCGGCCAGGTCGACGATCACGCTGCCGGGCTTCATCCCGGCCACCATCGCCGCTCTGATGATCTTGGGTGCGGGGCGCCCCGGGACGGCGGCCGTGCAGACGATGACGTCGATGCCTTTGAGATGTTCACCGAGGCGCCGCTGCTGCTCGGCACTTTCCTCCTCGGTAAGCTGCCGCGCATAGCCGCCCTCACCGGCCGCACTGACGCCCAGGTCGAGGAACCGGCCGCCCAGCGATTCGATCTGCTCGCGCGTCTCCGGCCGCACGTCGAAGCCCTCGACCTGTGCGCCCAGCCGCTTGGCGGTGGCGATGGCCTGCAGGCCGGCCACGCCAGCACCGACCACCAGCACCTTGGACGGTCGGATCGTGCCGGCCGCCGTGGTCAGCATCGGGAAGAAACGCGGCGCCAGCGTCGCGGCCATCAGTACGGCCTTGTAGCCGGCCATGCCGGCCTGCGAACTCAGCACGTCCATCGCCTGCGCCCGCGTGGTGCGCGGCAGGCGCTCCAACGGGAAGGCCACCAGCTTGCGGGCCATGATCGCCTCGCCGCGCGCGGCATCGGCCTGCGGCGCCAGCAACCCCACCAACGCCGCGCCTTCGCGCATGCGTTGCAAGGCGACAGCATCGGGCGGCTGCACGCACAGCAACAGGTCGGCGACGGCAAGCACGTCCTGGGCGCCATCGACAATGCTCGCGCCGGCCTCGGCATAAGCCTGGTCGCTAAACGAGGCCTGCCGGCCGGCGTCGCGCTGCATCAGCACGCGCGCGCCACGGGCGACCAGTTTCTTGCAGGTTTCCGGCGTCATCGCGACGCGCCGTTCGCCCGGCGCGGTCTCGCACGCCACTCCCACCGTGATTCCCGCCATGCTCAGCTCCGCGACCGGTTCACCGCATCCTAGCGAATGCGCGGCTTCAGCGCTGCCCGGCGACACGCCCCAGTTGATGGCGGACTTCTCTCATGGCCTCGTCGAACGGCGTGCGCTCGGCGCTTACAGTCAGGCGCCCCTCGCCCGCCAAGGCGGCCAGCTCCTCGGCGGAGGCCACCAATACGCGGATGCCACGACGATTGACCAGCAGCAGGCGCGAGGTCAGCGGGCTGACCCAGGCGACCTTGGCGGCGACCGCCTCACCCTGGGAATCGGAGATACGAACCCATTCGCCAGGCAGCAGGCGGCGCATGCGGTCGGCCACGACCGGATCGTGCGGCACGGTCGCGGTTCCGCCGGCCAGCCATAGCTTGCGCTCCTCGCCCGTCTCGTCGTCGTGCGGCGGTTGCACGGGCGCCAGCCCATGCGTGCGCCGCGCCGCATCCGGCCAGGCCAGCGAACGCACCAGCCCCGCCAAGCCGTGCTCGGACGCGCTGTCGTCGAGGCCCGAGCTGGCCAGGCACTGCACGATGGCCGATTGCAGCACCAACAGGCGATCAGCGACCTGACGACCACGGTTCTCCGAGGCGAACTCGTCCACGACCACCAGCGAATCGCCCAGCGTCAGCGCTTCGGCGTGACGCTCGGCCTCCTGGCCTTCGCGCAACAGCGTCTGCACCAGGTGATGACGCCATGGCATCGCCAGGAAATCGGCGACGGACTGCGTCAGAGGCTGCGCACCCAGTCGGTGCCTGACGATCTCGTCAGCCTTGCCCCGGGCATCGGCGAGGCGCTCGCGGCCGTACGCGGCCTTGGCTGCGCGCTCTTCCTGCAGGTCCACGCGACGGCGTTGCTGCGTCAGCAGCGCATCCAATTCGGCGTGGGCCACTTCGAAGATGGCGATGTCCTCGTTGTAGTCGGCCACGATGCGCTGGGCCACGGCGGCCGCGCGCTCGAGCAGTTCGCGATCCTGCGGCGTGGCCGCGCTGTTGCCCTCACAGGCCTCGGTGATCGCGTCGAGCAGGCGGCGCGCCGGATGCTCCCGCGAAGCGAAAAGCGACTGATCGGTCAGCGCTACCTTGACGTACGGCAGCACCAGCCGCGCGTACAGCCGACGGGCGCGGTCAAGCAACGAATGCGTGTTGAACAGCGATTCGAACAGCATCGCCACCAGGTCGATCGCGTCCTCTCCGGCCTCGCTGAGGCGGGTCTGGTCGGGATTGATCCCGAGGCGGCGTGCGCCATCGCTGAGGTGGTCGCGGATCGCGTTGCCCAGCATGCCGGTACCCGCCAGCGCGCGGGCAAAGACATCCGGTGGCTCGGACTGCAGCAGCGAGGCGACGCTGAGCACCTCGTCCACGCGCAGCTCGCGCTGCGGCGGCAGCGTGCGCTGCGGAGCGTGCTCGGCATTGAGCGGTTCGCCCTGGATCAGGCCTTCACGCCAGACGTGCAGCATGTCGCGCAGCTGATTGAACTCGGCCAGGATGTCGGCATCGGAACCACTGCCCTCGCCGGAACCCATTGATAGACCCGAGGCCAGGGCGCGCTCGGGCTGCGGCGCCTGCGCCGGCTTCATTCGAGGCGCGGAGATGCCGTAGCCGGCCGTGGCCAGCAGCGTATTGACGCGGCCATACAGGTCGCCCAGCACGCGCGCCAGTTCCTGCTCGTACTGGCGGAACACCATGGGCCGCAGCGATTCGGGCAAATCGGCGTCGCGGTAGGTTTCGATAAAGGCGCCGGCCAGGCGGCTGGCACCGATGGGGTTGGACGAGGGAGGTACGTCCAGCGCGACGGCCAGGGCCTCCAGGCGCCCCTCCATCATTTCCAGCGGTTTTGCATAGCGCTGACCGATCGCCTCGGCCATGCGCTGGCCGGACAGATGGAATTCCAGCTGGCTCTCGGCCACCAGACCCATCGGCAGGTCGCCGCGATGGCGGATGCGCAAGGCGCGGAAGTCGTCGAAGCCCTGCGCCACCTGCTGGCGGAAACGCATGACGTAGGTGGCGCTATGCTGGCGCAGCGTCAACAATGAGGCCAACTCGGTGCGGCGCGCGCCCGGGATCCCGGCGCGGATGGCCGACTCGTTGAGCGCATGCTCGATGGGGGTGTACAGGCCGCTCGGGATCGCGCCGAGTTGCTCGACAGCGAGTCGCTTTATCTCTTCAAGGACGCGCAACGGTTCGGTGCGCGTGGCGTGAATGGCGCCGAGCGGTAAGCCTGACACTGTCAATGTCCCCATGAGTGACGCGCTTGAGCGCTTTCCGACTGCGCCTGCAGCATAGTGGCAAGATAGGTCAGTTTTTGAACACAAAATAAAATTCTGTGATGAGTATCACTCAAAATTTTGGACGCCAGCTGAACTCCGTGAACGAAGCACTCTCCTACCTGGACGCACGCCGCTCGATCCCGCCCAAGCAACTGGGCGAACCCGGCCCCGACGACGCCACCCTGATGCGCATGCTGCGCTCGGCCGTGCGGGTGCCCGACCACGGCAAGCGCGTGCCCTGGCGCTTCATCAGCTTCCGCGGCCAGGCCCGGCACGACTTCGGCGAACGCCTGGCCGCGCGCGCCCTGCAGCGCGACCCGGGCGCCAGCGAGGCGGTGATCGAAAAAGACCGCATGCGCTTCTCGCACGCCCCGCTGGTGGTCGCGGTGATCGCCAAGCTCGGCCCTGACGAGAAGATCCCGGAATCCGAGCGCTTCTCCAGCGCATCGTGTGTCTGCTTCGCCCTGCTGCAGGCCGCGCAGGCGATGGGCTTTGGCGCGATCTGGCTGACCGGCTGGCTGGCCTACGACGCCGAGGTGGCTGGCTGGATGAACCTGCAAGCCCACGAGCGCGTGGTCGGCTTCATCCACATCGGCACGCCCAAGCTGGACGCACCCGAACGCGAGCGCCCCGATCCAGCCGAACTGCTGAGCGAATGGAACGCGTCATGAGCGACGGTACGCAGCCCACCGCGCGTCCCGCGCAAACGCTGTTCCTGGTCGACGCCAGCCTCTATGTGTTCCGGGCCTGGCATTCGATGCCCAACGAGTTCCACGACGCGGAGGGCTGGCCGACCAATGCGGTGCACGGCTTCGCCCGCTTCCTGCTTGAACTGCTTGAGCGCGCCAGGCCGCAGCACATCGCGATCGCCTTCGACGAAGCGCTCGACAGTTGCTTCCGCAATGCCATCTACCCGGCCTACAAGGCCAACCGCGAGTCGGCGCCGGAGGAGCTCAAGCGCCAGTTCGTACATTGCCGGACGCTGTGCCGCGCGCTCGGCCTGAGCGTGCTGGCGCACAACCAGTACGAGGCCGACGACCTGATCGGCAGCGCGGTCCACGCCACGCGCCCGCACGGATTCCGATCGGTCATCGTCTCGGCGGACAAGGACCTGTCGCAATTGCTGGGCGATCACGACGAACAATGGGACTACGCCCGCGGCCAGCGCTGGGGGGCTTCGGGGGTGCCCGAGCGTCACGGCGTGGAGGCGCGCCAGATCGCCGACTACCTGGCGCTGTCCGGCGATGCGATCGACAACATTCCCGGCGTGCCGGGCATCGGCGCCAAGACGGCGGCCGCGCTGCTGGCCCATTTCGGCACGCTGGACGCGCTGCTGGCGAGGGTCGAGGAGGTGCCGTTCCTGCGCCTGCGCGGCGCCGCCAGCACGGCCGCGAAGCTGCGCCAGCACCGCGAACAGGCCCTGCTCTGCCGGCAGCTGACCACCATCGCGCTGGACGCGCCGTTGGACCAGGTCTCGACCCGCTTCGTTCGCGGCACTGCCGATGGCGCCAGCCTGGCCACGCTGTGCGAGTCGCTGCGCTTCGGCCCGATGACGCGTCGGCGGCTGCACGAGGCCGCCGGCATCGCCCTACCCGGGTGAGCGGGTCGCATTAATTCGCAGCGTCATCACTTCGTCGTAGGATCGCAACGCCTCTTCAGATCGGATTGCCAGTCCAACATGAATCACCACGCCGACGAAACGATGGAAACGCTCTACGACGGCCCCTGGCTGCGCATGATCCGACGCGGCCGCTGGGAATACGTCGAGCGCACCCACGGCGACGGCATGGCCGTGATCGTGATCGCCGTGACGCCGGAGGACAACCTGCTGTTCGTCGAGCAGTACCGCATCCCGCTGGGGGCGCGCACGATAGAAATGCCGGCAGGCCTGGTCGGCGACGATCACGTCAACGACACGCTCGAAGCCGCCGCCCGCCGCGAACTGATCGAGGAGACCGGCTGGTCGGCCGGACGCGTCGAAGTGCTGCTGATCGGCCCGACCTCGGCCGGCATGAGCAACGAACGCATCGCCTTCGTACGCGCGCGCGAACTGACGAAGGTCGGCGAAGGCGGCGGCGTTGACAACGAGGACATCATCGTCCACGCCGTCCCGCGCGCGCAGGCCCCGGCCTGGCTGATGCAGAAACAGCGCGAGGGCTTCGAGCTCGATCTCAAGCTCTGGGCCGGGCTGTGGATGATCGAGCACAACCCGGATGGGTCGAAGGCCGATTGAGGCGCCCGCGTCTGGCGTCGGGACCCATGAATCGGCGTGAATGTCGCTCACTCCCGGTAGAATGCCCGCTCATTCCCAGCAACATTCCTGCATGCATATCCTGGTATGCGGCGGCGCCGGCTACGTCGGCTCGCACACCGTCAGCGTGCTGGCCCGGCAGGGCCACCGCGTCACTGTCCTGGACAACCTCTCCACCGGGCACCGCGAGGCGGCGCGTTGGGGTCGTCTGGTCGAGGCCGACTTGCTCGTGCCCGACAGCCTGGATCGGGCGTTTGACGAACCCGTCGACGCGGTCATGCACTTCTGCGCGCGCTCGCTGGTGGGCGAATCCGTTGCCCAGCCCTACGCGTACTACCAGAACAACGTCGCCGGCACGCTCACTCTGCTGGAGGCCATGCGTCGCCATGGCGTCGACCGCATCGTGTTCTCATCGACCGCCGCCGTGTTCGGCAACCCCGTATCGGACCTGATCGACGAAGAACACCCGAAAGCGCCGATCAACCCTTATGGCGCCAGCAAGCTGATGGTCGAGGAAATCCTCCGCCACGCCGCCGACGCCTACGGCCTGCGCTCCGTCGCGCTGCGCTACTTCAATGCCGCAGGCGCCGATGCCGCGCAGGGGATCGGCGAGTCGCACTCGCCCGAGACGCACCTGATCCCGAACGTCCTGCGCTCGGCGCTGGGCACCGGGCCGCAGCTCAAGGTCTTTGGCCACGACTACCCCACTCCCGACGGCACCTGCGTGCGCGATTACGTGCATGTGCTGGACCTGGCCGATGCGCACGTGCGCGCACTGGACCTGATGGCCGTGCACCCTGGCGCGCACGCCTTCAACCTCGGCAACGGCAACGGGTTCTCGGTCATGCAGGTGATCGACACCGCCCGCCGCGTGACCGGACGCGAGATCGCTTTTGAACAAGCGTCTCGCCGCGCCGGGGATCCGGCCGTGCTCGTGGCGGCCAGCGCCAAGGCGCGCGACGTCCTCGGCTGGCAGCCGGCATTCACGCGCCTGGACGACATCGTCGAAAGCGCCTGGGCCTGGCACCAGGCGCCACGGTTCTGAGCGGCCGCTCGTGACAGGTCATATCCGTCTGCTGGTCGAAGCGAACGAGGGCAACTTCGAGGAGTCCGCCTACCTGCGCGCCAACCCCGATGTCGCGCAAGCCGTTGCGAACGGCACCTGCCCCAGCGGCCGCGCGCACTTCGATGCCTTCGCCAGCAGCGAAGGCCGGTGCATCCGCCTTCCCATTCCTTCCGAATGGAAGCATGAGAAGCTGGGCCGAATCGCGACGCTGCTGAAGGACGACGCCGGTTGTCGGGCCACGCCACAGCACCTGGACTGCCTGACCGACGCACTGCGCGAGGAGTTCCGGGTCATCCCGACCGACAACGTCAGCGCGCACGAATACGACCGTGAAGCCCTCGCGCTGATCGAACGCCATCCCACCGGGCTCGTACTGGATTGCGGCGCGGGCCTGCGGAACACGTATTACCGCAACGTCGTCAATTACGAGATCGTCGCCTACGACAGCACCGACGTGCTCGGCGTGGCCGAGCGTCTGCCGTTCAAGGACGACAGCTTCGACGCGGTGATGAGCATGAACGTGCTCGAGCACGTGAAGGACCCGTTCCAGGCCGCACGCGAACTGATGCGCGTGCTCAAGCCCGGTGGAGAACTGATGTGCGTCGCGCCGTTCCTGCAGCCTTTGCACGGCTACCCGCACCACTACTACAACATGACGGCGCAGGGACTGGATAACCTGTTCTCGCCCCTGGTCGAACGCCGCATTTCCGTCTATGGCGCGATGCAGCCGTTCTGGGCGTTGAACTGGGTCCTGGCCCGCTATTCCGCAGGACTGTCCGACGAGCTGCGCGAGCGCTTCCAGCGCATGACGGTGGCCGAGCTGTTGACCGATCCGGCCATCATGCAGGCCGATCCGATCGTGATGAATCTCGCCCCGGAATCGCAGACCGAGCTGGCTTCCGCGCACGCGCTTCTCGCCAGGAAGCCGACGTCCTAAGTGCGTTGCAACAGTGCGTTGCAACCGCAACGCGGCTACCAGCGTTTCCAGTCCCCCGGCGCCAGGTTCGCCTCCGCCCACGCAATGGATGCGGCCAC
>DATDBD010000045.1:0-18497 GCA_036525015.1 Lysobacter sp. | reverse complement strand
CATGCCGGTCCGTACACTCCACGCTCCGGCATCCTCCCCACACTCAATCTCGGTTCGATCCCGCCCGCAATGACCCTGGAAACCAAACTGCCGAAGGTCGGCACGACCATTTTCACCGTGATGTCGCAGCTCGCGATCGAGCACGGTGCCGTCAACCTCGGTCAGGGCTTTCCCGACTTCAACGTGCCCGAGCGCCTGATCGAGGCGCTGGACCGGGCCATGCGCGAGGGCAAGAACCAGTACGCACCGATGACCGGCATCCCGGCGCTGCGCCAGGCGATCTCCGCCAAGACCCAGCGCTGCTATGGCTACCGGCCCGACCCCGATGCGGAGATCACCGTGGTCTCCGGTGCCAGCGAAGCGATCTTCGACGCGGTGTCGGCGGTGGTGCGCCCCGGCGACGAGGTGATCGTGCTCGACCCCTGCTACGACTGCTACGAGCCGGCGATCGACCTGGCCGGCGGACGCGCCGTGCACGTGCCGCTGGATCCCATGACCTTCGCGCCGGACTGGAACCTGATCCGCGCCGCGGTCACGTCCAAGACGCGCCTGTTGATGATCAACTCGCCGCACAATCCGTCCGGCGCGATGTTCACCGTCGATGACATCGCCGAACTGACCGCGCTGCTGCGCGATACCGGCATCTACTTGTTGTCGGACGAGGTCTACGAGCACATCGTCTTCGACGGCCGCGTGCACGAGTCGGTGTTGCGCTACCCGGAACTGCGCCGTCGTGCGTTCGTGGTGTCCAGCTTCGGCAAGACCTACCACTGCACCGGCTGGAAAGTCGGCTATTGCATCGCTCCGGCCGCGTTGTCGACCGAGCTGCGCAAGGTGCACCAGTACAACACCTTCTGCACCTTCGCCCCGGCACAGTGGGCGTTCGCCGAGATGATCGAGGCCGAGCCCGGGCACTACGAACAGCTCGGTGCGTTCTACGAGGCCAAGCGCGACCGTTTCCGCGAGCAGTTGCTGACCACCCGCCTCAAGCCGCTGCCGGTGCCGGGCGGTTATTTCCAGCTGGTCGACTACTCGTCGGTCAGCGACCTGGACGATGCCGCGTTCTGCCGCTGGCTGACGGTGGAGAAGGGCGTGGCGGCGATTCCACTGTCGCCGTTCTACGAATCGCCGCCGACCGGCCAGCGCCTGGCGCGCTTGTGCTTCGCCAAGAACGAGGCGACGCTGGATGCGGCCATCGAACGCCTGCATAAGCTGTGAGCCAGGGAGTGATGCCTATGGAAAACCTCCGCATATCCCTCGTCCAGGGCGAAACCCGCTGGCACGACCCGGCCGCCAACCGCGACCACTACGGCCGGCTGATCGCGCCGCTGCACGGCACGACCGACCTGATCATCCTTCCGGAGACCTTCACCAGCGGTTTCTCCAATGAGGCCATCGGCAGCGCCGAGACCATGGATGGCCCGACCGTCGCCTGGATCCGCGAGCAGTCCGCCCGGCTGGGCGCGGCGGTGACCGGCAGCGTACAGCTGCGTGCCGGGGAAGGAGTTTTCAACCGCATGCTGTTCGCCACGCCCGACGGCCAGCTGCGCACCTACGACAAGCGTCATCTGTTCCGCTATGCCCGCGAGCACGAGCGCTACGCCGCCGGCCGCGACCGGCTGACGGTGGAGTGGAAGGGTTGGCGCATCTGCCCGCTGGTCTGCTACGACCTGCGCTTCCCGGTGTTCTCGCGCAACCGCTTCGACGTGGAGCGCGACCAGCAGCTCGACTACGACCTGCTCCTGTACGTCGCCAACTGGCCGTCGGCGCGCAGCTACCCGTGGAAGACGCTGCTTCGGGCGCGGGCGATCGAGAACCTGTGTTTCGTGGCCGCCGTCAACCGCGTCGGTGCCGACGGCAACGGCCTGCATTACTCGGGTGACAGCGCCGTGATCGATTTCCTGGGGCACCCGATCAGCGAGTGCACCGACGAGGAGGTGGTCGTGACGACCACCCTGCAGGCGGCCGAACTGCTCGCGCACCGCGAACGCTTCCCGGCCATGCTCGACGGCGACAGCTTCGAGTTGAGGTAACCGCCCCCAGGCACCACCACGCGCAGAGCGCGTGGTGCACGGCATCGTGGTCCGCGTTCTGCGGCCACTTCCTGTCGCGAGCGTGAACGATCGCGGCGCCACCTCTGCGAAAAATACGAATCGCGCGCGAGTTCGCGTTTGACGGAGATGTCGCGCGCATTCATACAACGCGTCGTTAACGTTGCATGTGCGATTGATACTGCTCGCTCAACTTCCTGAATTGCCGTCTTTTTCACTTCACAACGTAATTACCAGTAGTGGTTACCGGTAAAGGTTGCGCCAAAAGAGAGCAGAAGCATTCCCCAACGGGCTGCAGCGACTTCCCCCGGTCCTGTATGCAACCTCCGCGCGCTCGCTGCGCGCGCGGCCTTCCAGAAGGAGACATGTCATGGTCATTCGCGCCCTACGCCCAGTAGGTCTGGCCGTCCTGGTGGCGGCCGTTACGCTCGCCGGCTGTACCAAGTACATCAAGCGGGACGAGTACGACGCCACCATTGCCGACCTGCGGGCCGCCGACCAGCGCATGCAGTCGCAGATCGACGCGTTGTCGCAGAAGTACGATGCCATGGTCACCCAGGTGGCCGGCCGCATCCGTGTCGAAACCGGTGCCCGTTTCGCCACCAACGACGCAACGGTGGGCGAGGAGGACAAGCCGCTGCTCGACGACTTCGCCAAGGCGATCACCAGCAATCATTCCGATGCGGTGATCACCGTGGAAGGCTTCGCCGATCCGGCCGGGTCCGCCGGCTCCAACAAGAAGCTGGGCATGCGCCGCGCCGAAGCGGTCCGTGACTATCTGGTCGGTACCGCCGGAATGCAGACGGGCCAGGTGCGCGCGGTGAGTTACGGCGAGGCCACCAACCGACAAGTGCGTCCGGGCGCTACCGGCGATGCCGGTCGCGACAACCGCCGCGTCTCGCTGGTGGTCGACTACGCTGGCGGCGGGCAGTCCATGCCGCCTGCTGCGCCGATGCAGCCGGCTGAACCGGCCGAAGCGAGCGAACCGCCGCCGACGCCGGAGACCTGACACTCGGCAGGGACGGTTTCGCGAGAGGCGGAGCAGCATTGCTGCCGCTCCGTCGTACAGGAGCGTTCGACGCCCGACATGCGGGCTTCCTTCCTCTGCCGCAGCGACTACACTGACATTGCCGCGCGCAACGCGCGGCACGAACCGATCGACAGGGACGCCGACGCGCGGCGCGTCCGCATCGGGCTTCGCATCGCGCCGGCTCCGCATGAGGAGTCAGCCATGTCGTTACCAAGACTCGAAGAATTCCTTCATTCCAACCACGTGCCCTACGACACGATGCGGCATCCGCATGCGTTCACCGCGCAGGCGACCGCCGCCAGCGCCAACATCAGCGGCAAGGAAATGGCCAAGACGGTGATGGTGAGGCTGGACGGCAAGCTGGCGATGGCGGTGCTGCCCGCCAACGAATGGCTCAGCCTGGCGAACCTGCGCGACTGCGCCGGTGCGAGCGAAGCGGCCATCGTCACCGAGTCGGAGTTCAAGGACCGTTTTCCGGAGTGCGAAGTCGGAGCCATGCCGCCGTTCGGCAATCTCTACGGTATGGACGTGTATGCCGCCGACAGCCTGGCCGAGGACGAGCACATCGCCTTCAATGCCGGCAGCCATCGCGAGCTGATGCGCATGGACTGGCGCGATTTCGAACGCCTGGTGCATCCGCGGGTCGCGCACCTGTCGCGCCAATGAGGCGTCCGCGACGGTCGTGCGTCGTCGCGCCGCCTTCACGAACGGCCCACCTACGCTGAGAGAGGGGCGCTTGGCCGGCCGAACATCCGCACGATGATCGTTAGCCCGGGCAGGTCGTCGTGACGCGACCAAACTCGGCCGGGGCGCATGGTCAGGATTGCATGGATCGAGAAGTCGCTTGGATCATGGCGCGACCGGATTCCACCGGGGGCAAGGCACTGGCTCAAGCGCGGCGCACTGGCGCTGCTGCTGGCATACGGTGCCTACCTGGTCCTGGGCAACCTGTTCCTCAATACGCCGCTCGGACCGTGGACGGCCAACCGTAAGCCCGAGAAATTCCAGATCCACTGGGGCCCGGGCGTGACCTGGTGGCCGGGCCGGGTGACCGTGTGGGACGTGAAAATGAAAGGGCAGGTCGGCCGCACCGTCTGGGCGGTCCAGGCCGGCAAGGCGCAGGGGCGGGTCGCATTGCTGCCATTGCTGCACAAGGAGGTGCGTGTTCCCGATGTCGAGGCCCATGACGTCACCGGCGACGTCGAGCAGGTGAAAGTGCGCCTGCTGCCGCCGGCGGTGCACCCCGGCGGCTGGGTGCTGAATTTCCAGCGCATCCACAGCGAGTCGATTCGCCGCGGCCGCTTCGCGCAACTGGCGATCGAGGGCGAGGGGAGCGCCGAGGTCGGTTTCTACAAACAACTGCGCGGCGGCGCACTCGAATTGACGCCGTCGCATGCGAGGTTCGCCAAGGCGCGCCTGCTTTACGGCAAGAGCGAATTGCTCCGCGACGGCGTGCTCGACGCGCGCTTCGCCATCGCCCGGCACACGCGCAGCCAGGCGCCCGGTATCCGCAAACTGTTGATGACCGATGCCGATCTCACGCTGGACGGCCGCACGGCGGGGTTGCATGTGGTCGCCGATCCGGCCGGAAAGATCAACTTCTCCACGGTGCCGGCAAAAGGAACCGCCCGGGTCAGGCTGGGTTTTGCGCGCGGCTCGTTCAAACCCGGCAGCCAGTTGCGCTGGCACATGCCGATGACCGGCACCGACAGCCTGGGCAGGGCGCGCGCGCAGGCGTTGGACCTGCAACTCGATGTCGACCGCGACACGATGCTGGTCAAGGCCAAATCCCCTGCGCAGGAGAATGGATCGGTGATGCTCGATGCCGATCTGCGGATCCGCGGCACCGATATTCCGCTGCAGGATCTCAAGCGCCTGCTGCCGCGCAGTTCGGGGCATGTCGTAGCCCGTTGGCAGGTGCCGTCGCTGGGCTGGCTGGCAAAACTCTTCGCCGACGCCCCCTGGTTGTCGCTGGAAGGGGCGGGCATCGTCGATGCCGATGTGCGCGTGGTCGACGGCAAAGTCGCCGCAGGCAGCCGGGTGGGCGTGCCCGAAGTACAGGCCGTCGCGCTGGTCATGGGCAACCGGATCCAGGGACGCGCGCGTGCGCAGGGGCGCCTCGATGTCAGCGAGGACGACGAATTGTTGCCCAAGCTCGACCTGGTCATGGAGGACTTCAACATCGCCGCCGAACGTGCGCCCGGAAGCCCCTATGTGGTCGGGCGCAACCTGCGACTCAACGTCGAAACCCTGTCGGGCCTGGAGCGCGCTCAGGTCAGGCGGCCCGGAGGGCTCAAGCAGGTCACCGAAACGCTGAAGGCGCGCCTGATTTTCGACGATGCGCAAGTCCCGGACCTGCGCGCCTACAACTACTACCTGCCGCAGGCGCACATGCGGTTCGATGGCGGTTCCGGCCTGGTCAGCGGCGACCTCAGCCTCGATACCTCCGGCAACATCGGCCAGGGCCGGGTGCACGTAAAGGGCAACGGCGCGCGGATGCACATGGCGGGAATGGCGCTGCATGGCAATGTCGACATCGATACCCGGCTGCGCAGTGCCGACCTGGTCCGCCACGACTTCAACCTGGATGGCAGCCGGATTGATTTCACCGACATCAGCTTCACCGAGCCCGGAGGCGAATCGCGCAGTGGCTGGTGGGCGCGCATCGAACTCGATCGCGCGCGCCTGGACTGGGACAGGCCGGTCACCGTCAACGGCACGGCGCAGGTCGTCATGAAGGACGTGGGCTTCCTGCTTTCGATGTTCTCGCGCCAGCGCGAGTATCCGAAGTGGATCTTCAAGCTCATCGATTCCGGGCAGGCGCGGGCGCACGGCAATGTGCAGTGGCACGACGACACCCTGGTGCTGGATCGCATGGTCGCCAGCAACCAGCGTTACGAGGTCAAGGCGCGCCTGCGGCTGCGCAACGGTTCGCGCCAGGGCAGCCTGTTCGCGAACTGGGGCGTGTTGAGCATGGCGGTCGAGGTAAACAACGGGCAGCGCGACTTCCACATGCTGCACTCGCGCAAGTGGTATGACGCGCAACCGGCCCTGCTACGCTGATTGCGCTGGGGGCATTGGGGACGAGCATGACGACCGACCTGCTACCGGAGAAGAGTCCTGCGATGCGGATGCCTGGCGTGCCGGTTCGTGGCCTGCTGGCGCGCGGCCTGCTGTGGCTGATGCTGGCGAGCGGGCTGGCCTGGACCGGCACCGCGTTCGCCACCGCGCCAACCACCCCTTCCAAGCCGGATGCAACCGGGCCCGCGCCGGAAACCACGGCTTCGGCGCCGGTGCGGGTGTGGAACCGCGATCTGGTGACGCTCGATACTCCTTATCGCGGCGTGACGCCGCAGATGCGCGCGAAACTCGCGTCCGAGCGGATTGCCGAATCCATCGACCGTATCGATCCCAACGACCTGCGTGCCGACTGGGCCCGGGTCGGGAACGATACCGGCGTGCTGTTCACCTCGGGCAGCCAGTTGCTGTTCGCGTTGCGGCCGGGCGATGCCGGCGCGAAGGACCGGGCGGAACTCGAGCGCCTTGCTCCGCAGGTCCTGGAGCGTTTCAGGCAGATCCTGAGGGAACGCAAGGTCGCACGCAGTCCCACCGAGCTGTTGCACAACATCGGACTGGCCGCCCTGGCGACGCTGGTGTTCGGGCTGTTGCTGTGGCTCATCGCGCGTACCAGCGACAGGCTGCGCGAGCGACTGCATACGGCAGCCGTGCGCCGCGCCGCGCCGGCACGATTGCGCGGCCTGGATGTGCAGGCCGTGACGTCTACGACGCTGCGCCACGCCTTCCGCGGGCTGCGCCTGTTGCTGGTGTTGTTCGCGACCTATGTCTGGCTGGGCTACGTGCTCACGCGCTTCCCCTACAGCCGACCATGGGGACAGGCGCTCGGGCACTATCTGGCGGACGGAGCCTCCGAACTCGCCACCGGCTTCGTCCACCACATTCCCTCGATGCTGATGCTGGTGCTGATCTTCCTGATCACGCGCGGCGTGGTGCGCCTGGTCGGGATCTGGTTCCGCGGCGTGGAGACCGGGACGTTCGAGGTCGATTGGCTCGAGCCCAGTGCCGTGCCCACCACCCGGCGCCTGGCGAGTTGGGTGATCTGGCTGTTCGCCATCACCGTGGCCTATCCCTACATCCCAGGCTCCAAGACCGACGCGTTCAAAGGCGTGAGCGTGTTCGTCGGCCTGATGCTGTCGTTGGGATCGGCCGGCGTGATCAGTCAGATCGTCAGCGGTTTCGTCGCGCTGTACTCGCGTGCGGTGCGACCCGGTGACGTGGTCCGCATCGGCGAGGAGGAAGGTGTGGTGACGCATATCGGCACGTTCTCGCTCAAGCTGGTGACGCGCACGCGCGAGGAAGTCACCATTCCCAACAGCACGCTGGCGTCCGTGCCGGTGCGCAATTACACCCGTCATTCCGCGCATGACGGCCTGGTGGTCACCACCAGCGTCACCATCGGCTACGACGCGCCGTGGCGGCAGGTGCATGCGTTGTTGCAGTTGGCGGCGGCGCGTACGCCGCAGTTGCTGGCCGGTCACAAACCCTTCGTGCTGCAGTCGTCGCTGTCGGATTTCTACGTGCAGTACCAGCTCAATGTCGCCGTGGCCGATCCGAAGGAGCGGGTGCACGCGCTGTCGCGGTTGCATGCGGAAATCCAGGATGCGTTCAACGAGTTTGGCGTGCAGATCATGTCGCCCAACTTCGAGGCGCAACCGGAGCACAAGGTATGGGTGCCGCCGGAGCAGTGGCGTTCCGCGCCGGCGCCCCAGGATTCACCCGCCCAGACCGGCGGCGGGCGGGGAGAGGAGGGAGGCGCCGCCTGATGCGGGCGCTTCGACAGCCGGCCGGCGGGCACTTCCGCCCCGTTAACGGGCCATGGTGTTAACTGCGATCTACGGTAACCGGCATGGCGCCGGTCGCCGACATCGCGATGAGCATGAAGCCTCGAGCCTGGTGCCTGGCCGGCCTCCTGTGGCTGGTTCCGGTACTCCACGCCGCTCCGCCGGTTCCCGTCGGCGCCCGCGGAGAAGTGGTGCTGCTCGACATCAAGGGCGGCATCGGTCCGGCCACGCGCGATTTCGTCGTCCACGGCCTCGAAAGGGCACGCGACCGCAATGCGCGGGCCGTGGTGCTGCGCATCGACACGCCGGGTGGACTGGATGCCGCCACGCGCGACATCAACCAGGCCATCCTGGCCTCGGACGTGCCCGTGATCGCGTGGGTCGCCCCCGAGGGCGCGCGGGCAGCCAGTGCCGGCACCTACATCCTCTATGCCTGCCATCTCGCGGCGATGGCGCCGGCGACTGCGTTGGGTGCGGCGACGCCGGTGTCGATGGGTGGGCCGGGACCGGGGCCCATGCCGGGCGCGGAACCCGCACGCAAGCCTGAGCAGGTACCCGAGCGGCCCGACACGAATGGCAAGCCCGGCACGAACGGCAAGCCCGACACGAACGGCAAGCCCGACACGAATGACAAGCCGGACAGGCACGAACCGCCCGATGCGATGTCGCGCAAGGCCGTCAACGACGCCGTCGCCTACCTGCGCAGCCTGGCCGAGTTGCGCCAGCGCAATGCCGAGTTCGCCGAAGCGGCGGTGCGCGATGCGGCAACGCTGACCGCCACCCAGGCGCACGCGCAGGGCGTGATCGAAATACTGGCGGCGGATCTTCCCGCGCTGCTGCGCCAGGCCGACGGACGCCGGGTACGCCTGGCGCACCGCGAAGTCGTACTGGCCACCGCGGGCCTGCCGGTGAACAAGCTCGAGCCCGATTGGCGTGCGCGGCTGCTGGCCGTGATCACCGAGCCCACGGTGGCCTACCTGTTGCTGTTGGTGGGTCTCTATGGCCTCGTGTTCGAGGGCTACAGCCCTGGCGCGATCCTGCCGGGCGTGGTCGGCGCGATCTGCCTGCTGATGGCGCTGTATGCGCTGCAGGTGCTGCCAGTGAACTACGCCGGCATAGGACTGATCGCGCTGGGCGTGGTGTTGATCGCGGTGGAATTCGCGATGCCCAGTTTCGGCGCGCTCGGCATCGGCGGCGTCGTGTCGCTGGTGGTGGGTTCGCTGATCATGTTCGACACCGATGTTCCGGGCTACGGCGTGCCGGGACGGCTGGTCGTCGGAATAGGGGCTGCCAGCGCGCTGGTGTTCATGGGCATGATCTGGCTGGCGGCACGCGCGCGACGGCAGCCGGTGGTCACCGGCGTGGAAGAACTGGTCGGTCATACGGCCGTGGCGACACGCGATTTCCAGGGGCGTGAGTTCGAAGGACGCGGCCAGGTGCGCATCCGCGGCGAGGACTGGCAAGCCGTCTGCGACAGGCCCATTCGGCGCGGCCAGCCTGTGCGCGTGCTCGCGCTGGACGGGCTGGTGCTGCGCGTTGCGCCGATCGGCGAACCGGTACCCCAGCCGCGTAGCGGCGATCCCAACTGAGGAATCCATCCGAGGAGTCGGCCATGTACCTGCCCCTGTATTTTCCGCTGATCCTGCTGGTGGCCGCGTTGGCGGCCAGTGCGATCAAGGTGCTGCGCGAGTACGAGCGCGGTGTGGTGTTCCAGCTAGGCCGTTTCTGGAAAGTGAAGGGTCCGGGGCTGATCGTGCTGATTCCGGTGGTGCAGCAGATGGTGCGCGTGGACCTGCGCACGGTGGTGATGGATGTGCCGCCGCAGGACGTGATCTCGCGCGACAACGTCTCGGTGCAAGTCAACGCCGTGGTGTACTTCCGCGTGGTCGACCCGCAGAAGGCGATCATCAACGTCGAGCACTTTTACGAAGCCACCAGCCAGCTGGCACAGACCACGCTGCGTTCGGTGCTGGGCCAGCACGAGCTCGACGAGATGCTGGCCGAGCGCGACAAGCTCAACGACGACATCCGCAACATCCTCGACTCACAGACCGACGCCTGGGGCATCAAGGTCGCCAACGTCGAGATCAAACGCGTCGATCTCAACGAAACCATGGTCCGCGCGATCGCGCGCCAGGCCGAGGCCGAGCGGGTGCGTCGCGCCAAGATCATCCACGCCGAAGGCGAGCGCCAGGCCGCCGCAATGCTGGTCGAGGCAGGGCGGTTGCTCGGCGGCGATCCGCGGGCGATCCAGTTGCGTTACCTGCAGACGCTGACGGAGATCGCGGGCGAGAAGAGCTCGACGATCGTGTTTCCGCTGCCGATCGATTTTATCGAGTCGCTGAAGGGGCGGCTCGAAGGCGACAGATCAGGCTGACTTCGGTTTCAGGCCGACGTAGTTGCACCGGCCAAAAACACGAAGGGCGCTTGCGCGCCCTTCGTGTGTTGCGTCTGCTTCGATGGCGCGCTTACGCGCCGCCACGCGGGCCGCGTCCGCCGCCGGGACGACCGCCACCGCGCGGACCGCCGGGGCGCGGAGCGCCGCCCGGACCGCCCGGGCGCGGAGCGCCGCCCGGACGATTGCCACCGGGGCGATTGCCGCCCGGACGATTGCCGCCAGGCCCACCGCCAGGCCCACCGCCGGGACGTCCGCCCGGACGCGGTGCGCGCGGTTTGTCGCCGTACGGATTGAAGCTGCCCGGATTGGCGTGGTCGGAAGGGAAGCTGGGAGCGTTGCCGGGATGTCCGTACGGACGCGAGCTGCGCTGGCCCTGACCGCCGCCACCGGGACCGCGTCGCTCGCCCTGCCCACCGCCGCCGGTACGCTCACCGCCGTAACCGCCACCGCCCGTGCGCTCGCCGCCATAGCCGCCGCCACCCGGGCCGCGCTCGCTGCGACCCTGATAACCACCGCCGCCACCACCGCCCGGACGACCGCCGCCACCGGGGCGGCCACCGCCGCCGGGCTTGCCGCCGTAGGGCTTCTTGGGACCGCGTGCGCCGTCCGGATTGCGGTGACCGCTGGGTCCGGTTTCGACGCCATCGGGCACATACCAGGTGCGGAACGCCGCCGGATTGCCTTCCGGCAACGGCTTGGGTCCCTTTTCCTTGCGCTGCTTGAACGGCTTTTGCGACTGGTTGGCCGCGGCTTCGCCGCTGACCGTCAGGCCGCCGTGCTTGCGCGGACCGCCGCGACCACGACCACCGCGATCCTCGCGCACGTGATCGAAGCGGCGCAGCTCGCGGCCTTCGTCTGCGGTGTTGTGGCCGCCGACATAGCCGTGGGCTCGTTCGCCGCCGCCGAAATGCAGCGTCGACTTGGTGGCCTTGCGCTGGCCGATCACCGGCTGCAGCGTCAACGCCGACGGCATGCCGTCTTCCAGGCCGAGCTTGCCGCGCAGCGATTCGACCGCTTCGCTGGCCAGTTCGCGTGACTGGCCGCGCAGCAGTTCGCGCGGCAGGGACACCTCGCCGTAGCGCACGCGCTTGAGGCGGCTGACCTGGCAGCCCTGCGATTCCCACAGGCGACGTACTTCGCGGTTGCGGCCTTCCTTCACGACCACGCGGAACCAGTCGTGCGAGTCGCTGCCGCCGATGCGCTCGATCTCGTCGAACTTGGCCGGGCCGTCTTCCAGCGCCACGCCGCGGGCGAGGCGGTCGACGATGTTCTCCGGCACGTGTTCCTGACCTTCCGGCGCACGCACGCGACAGACGTACTCGCGCTCGACCTCGAACGACGGATGCATCAGCGCATTGGCGAGCTCGCCGTCGGTGCTCAGCAGCAGCAGGCCGGTGGTGTTGATGTCGAGGCGGCCGATCGCGATCCAGCGCGCGCCCTTGAGCGCGGGCAGGGCCTCGAAAATGGTCGGACGGCCTTCGGGATCCTCGCGCGTGGTCACTTCGCCTTCGGGCTTGTTGTACATCAGCACGCGGGCCGGTTCGGTCAACGCGCTGGCGATGAACTGGCGACCGTCGAGTTCGATCTTGTCGCCGCTCTTGACGCTCATGCCGACCTGCGCGGTTTCGCCGTTGACCTTGACCAGGCCGTCGGCGATACGCTGCTCCAGCGCCCGGCGCGAGCCGAGGCCGGCCTGGGCGAGGACCTTGTGCAGGCGCTCTTCCAGGCGCGGGGCTTCGGCGGTGGTGTCGTCGCCGCGCTTCAGGGTGAGCTTGCGGCTCTTTTGCTCAGTCATGTTTCTGTAGCTCCGACTCGGCCAGTTCGGCTTCGTCTGTGTCGTCGTACTGCTCGGGAACGGTCGTCGTCTCGACGGCGTAGGTGTCTTGCTCGGGATCGTTCACGTCCGCCGCGCGCTCGCCCGGCGCGGCTTCGGGGTCGCCCTCAAGGGCATGTTCGTTGGTGTCTTCGATGGTCGCGTCCGTGACCGTGTCGGTTTCCGTGTCTTCTAACGGCGCGCCCTGCAGATCGTCGGCAGAATCATCGTCCTGTCCGTCGTCGGCCTCGGCCCTGTCGGCCTGCGCCTCGGGCAAGCCGGAGTCGTCACCGGCCCCGATGTCATCGGCCTCGACGTCGTCGCCTGCATCGTCGGCATTGGAAGCCTCCACGGCTCCGGTGGCGATGCCGCCTGCCGCGATCGGGGCGCCTTCGAACTGCAACTGCGGTTCCAGTTCGCCGATGTCCTTGAGTTCCGACAGCGGCGGCAGCTCGTCCAGGCGCTTGAGGCCGAAGTAGTCGAGGAAGCCCTTGGTCGTGCCGAACAGCGCCGGCTTGCCGGGTACGTCGCGGTGGCCGACGACGCGGATCCACTCGCGCTCTTCCAGCGCCTTGATGATGTTGCTGTTGACCGCGACGCCGCGCACCTGCTCGATCTCGCCACGCGTTATCGGCTGGCGGTAGGCGATCAGTGCCAGGGTTTCCAGCGTGGCGCGGGTGTAGCGGCTCTGGCGTTCGGTCCACAGGCGCGCCACCCAGGGGTGCACGTCGGCCTTGACCTGGAAGCGGAAGCCCGAGGCCACCTCGACCAGTTCGACGCCGCGCTCGGCGCTGACCTCGCGCAAGGCTTCAAGCGCCTGTTCGACGCTGTCGGCCGGCGGCGGCTGGTCTTCCGGGAACAGCGCGTTCAGTTGCGCCAGCGTCAACGGCTGGTTGGACGCCAGCAGCGCGGCTTCGACGATGCGGGTGATTAACTGTTGGTCCATGAGGAGTGGTTTGCGCTCTGGCTCTTGTCGCTCATTGCCGAAAGCGGACATCGGCGATGGGTGGGTATTTCATTGGTATCGAAAGACGTTGGATCGTGGGGTTGGCGGTCGGGGGTAGACGATCGCCGCGTGCGTCAGGCGTTTGAATCATCGTTGGCGGCCGGCTCGTCGAACTCGCTGCTCAGCTCGATCTCGTCGCCATCGTTCAGCAGCGCCAGCGACTTGACGTAGATCGGCATCAGCGGGCCTTCCTGGATGATCTCGACCAGTTGCTCCTTGGCCAGCGTCAGCAGGCCCAGGAAGGTCACGACCACGCCAAGCCTGCCTTCTTCCGCGGTGAACAGCGACTCGAAACGATAGAAGGCGCCGTCCTTCATCCGCTCCAGCAGCTCGCCCATGCGCTGGCGCACGCTCAGCGCATCACGCTTGATCGCGTGCTGGGTGAACAGCTCGGCGCGCTTGAACACGTCGTGCAGGGCCAGCAGCATTTCCTTCAACTCCACCGGCGGCGGCAGGCGCACCGCGGCCCGGTCGGGGACGAAGGCCTGCACCGGCGCGGTGTCGCGCTCCAGGCGGGGCAGGGCATCGATGTCCTCGGCTGCCTTCTTGAAGCGCTCGTACTCTTGCAGGCGGCGGACCAGATCGGCGCGCGGGTCGTCTTCCTCGCCTGGCTCGATGGCCGAGCGCGGCAACAGCATGCGCGACTTGATCTCGGCCAGCATGGCGGCCATGACCAGGTAGTCGGCGGCCAGTTCGAATCGCATCTCGTGCATGGCCTGGATGTAATCGACGTACTGGCGGGTGATGTCCGCCACCGGGATGTCGAGGATGTCCAGGTTCTGCCGGCGGATCAGGTACAGCAGCAGGTCGAGAGGGCCTTCGAACGCCTCGAGGATGACTTCGAGCGCGTCCGGCGGGATGTACAGGTCCTGCGGGATCTGCAGTACGGGTTGGCCGTGCACCATGGCCAGCGGCATTTCCTGCTGCTGCGGATGCGCGGAGGCCTGGGGCTGTCCGGCCACGTTCTGCGGATCGTTCGCGTCGGATGCGCGTTCTTCGGTCATTCGGGGGCGGCCCCTCCGGGCCGTCGGCACTGCTCTACGATGCTGGCGGCCTGGGTTGGCTGCCACGGGGTGTAAGCAACTTGAAGTCGGGATTACTTGATGTCGGGACCGCTAAGTCGACTGTGCTGAACCCGAACGGCGGACGGCCTTCGCGTCACGCGGTGGGCGTGGCGGCGGGGCGATCACGGTTGCGGGCGCGGGCCTGCGGAGAGCAGCGACGCACCATCTAGGTGCGTGCGTGGCGACGGTGTGGGGTCCCGGTCGCGACGGGCCGCTGCGTCCGGCCTCGTGCAATTGGAAGCTAGGGTACGGCCTCGCCCTCACGGTGTCCAGCGGCGCGGAGGGTGGGGCTGGCTACAATTCATGCAGGCCCCGCCGGGGCGACAGGAAGCAGCAAACATATGTGGTACGTGATCGAAGGGTACGACGGTGCCGATGTATTGGCGCACAGGCTGCAGGCGCGGCCCGAGCATCTGGCGCGGCTGACCGCGTTGCGCGACCAGGGGCGCTTGCTGCTGGCAGGCCCGTGCCCGGCCATCGATGCCGAGGATCCGGGTCCGGCTGGATTCAGCGGCAGCGTGGTGATCGCCGAATTCGAGTCGCTCGATTCGGCCCGTGCATGGGCCCAGGCCGATCCCTACGTGGCCGCCGGCGTCTATCAACGGGTGGAAGTGCGGCCGTTCCGCAAGGTCTTGCCGTGACCGCAGGCCCGCTGACGCGCGACCAGCGAGTGGCCGCCATCCGGCACGCGCTGGAAGCGGCGCTGGCCCCGCTGTCGCTCGAAATAGAGGATGAGAGCCATCGCCATGCCGGGCACGCCGGCGCCGCCGACGGCCGCGGCCACTTCCGCGTCGACATCGTCAGCGCGGCGTTTGCCGGGCTCAGTCCGATCGCTCGCCACCGCGCCGTGTATGCCGCGATGGGCGAGCTGATGACGACCGACATCCATGCGTTGGCGATCCGTGCGCGCACGCCGGACGAAGCCGCAGGATGAATCGCATGTCACATGCCGCGGCGCAGCATCGGTCAGCGCCGGAAAGCTCGCCCTGACGGCCTTTCCAGCGCCCGAAATCACACTCCTAACGAGCTCTTTACACTTTGCTCTGTAAACGCTTACATTCGGCCCGCTTCCACCGCGGAGGGCGGGCAGGACGTGGCGAACGTAACGATCAAGGATGTGGCGCGTGTGGCCCAGGTGTCGGTGGCCACCGTATCGCGTGCGCTCAATGGTCACGGCAACGTGGCCGAGGAGGTGCGCAACCGCGTGTTCGCGGCCGCCCGCGAGTTGCGTTACACCCCCCATGCCGCAGCGCGAAGCCTGAGCAGCCGCCGGACCCAGACCCTGGGCGTCGTGCTGCCCGACCTGCACGGCGAGTTCTTCTCCGAACTGATGCGCGGCATCGACCAGGTGGCGCGTGAGCACAGCCTGCACCTGCTGGTGTCGAGCTACCACGGCCATCCGCAGGAGCAGGGCGCGGCGCTGCGTGCGATGCGCGGCCGGGTGGATGGCTTGCTGGTGATGTCGCCCTACATGGACGCGCCGGCCGTGCTCGACGACAGCCTGCCGCTGGTACTCATCAACTCGCAGTGCGCCAGCGAAGGCGTGGCCTCGCTCGGCGTGGACAATTACGGCGGCGCCTTCGCGATGGTCGAGCATCTGGTGATGGGAGGCCATCGCCGCATCGCCTTCATCGCCGGGCCGTCGGACAACTTCGACGCCCATGAGCGCCTGCGCGGTTACCGCGACGCGCTGGCCAGATTCGCGCCGGAAGCGGAGCCGTGGGTCGTGGCCGGCGATTTCGACGAGGCCTCCGGCCACCGCGCCGGGCTTGTCCTGCTGGAAGCCCCGCATCGCCCCGAAGCGGTGTTTGCCGCCAACGACATGATGGCGCTGGGCTGCCTGTTCGCCCTCGCGCAGATCGGCGTGCAAGTGCCGGGCGACATCGCCCTGGCCGGCTTCGACGACATCCCGATGGCGCGCTACGTGCATCCGAGCCTGACCACCGTGCGCGTCAACATTGCAGAACTCGGCGCGCGTGCGGCGCGGATGCTGATCGCGCAGATGGCCGAAGGCGTGGTCGTGTCGCCTCGGCCGGAAGCGCTGGTACCCGAACTGATCGTGCGTGAGTCCAGCGCGCCTGCATGGCGTCGCCGTGCGGGTCCTGCTGGTTCCTGACGCAGCCGTGCAGAACGTGCAGAAGCAGTGAGATGCGGGCACCGACCTGACGCTCCGGTTTCGCGGCGACGTGTTCAGATGTGCGCAACAGACCACGTTCAACAACTTTTATGGGCATACAGGGTGTGATCTACCCCGATTATGGCCAGCACGACGACCAGATAACGGCGCCTACGCGATGGTTCAAACTTTCGTTCGGCCTATCCTGATAACAGGTGTCGCAAACGGCTACGCGCGTGCTCCCCATTCAGAAGAAGCTAGTGATGCTGGATAAGTTCCATCGCAACGGTCTGCTGGCGCTGCTGGTCGCGGCGTTCGTCGTCGTGGGCGGTTGCCGCAAAACCGAGCCTGCCTCCACGACCTATCCCATCGAAACGCCGCCACCGGTACAGATCGAGCCCCTCAAGGAGACGCGGCCCGAGCTGCCGCCGCTGTTCCGCGACATCGAGAAGCGCACGTTCCAGTTCTTCTGGGACACCACCAACGAGCGCAATGGCCTGACACCGGACCGCTATCCGTCGCGTCCGTTCGCCAGCATTGCCTCGGTCGGCTTCGCGTTGACCGCGTATCCGATCGGCGTGGAGAAGGGCTGGATCAGTCGCAACCAAGCGGTGGATCGCACGCTGTTGACGCTGGAGTTCCTGAAGAAGTTGCCGCAAGGCCCGCAGGCGACGGGGAAGGGCAGATACCACGGGTTCTACTACCACTTCCTGGACATGCAGACCGGCTACCGGTACGAGAGCTGGGTCGAGCTGTCGAGCGTGGATACGGCGCTGTTGATGATGGGCGTGCTGTTCGCGCAGTCGTACTACGACAAAGAGGACCCGCGCGAGAAGAAGATCCGCGCGCTGGCCGACGAGCTGTACCGCGGCGTCGAGTGGACCTGGCTGCAGAAGGACAAGCCGCTGATCTCGATGGGGTGGTTTCCCGAGAGCGGCGTGATCAAGCACGACTGGGTCGGCTACAACGAGGCGATGATGCTGTACATCCTCGCGCTTGGTTCGCCCACGCATCCGGTCGGGCCGGAGGCCTGGGCGGCGTGGAGCCGTACCTACAACGACAGCTGGGGCAAGTTCCACGACGAGGAATACCTGTCCTTCGGTCCGCTGTTCGGCCACCAGTACAGCCATGTCTGGATCGACTTCCGCGGCATCCAGGACGAGTTCATGCGCGAGCGCAAGATCGACTACTTCGAGAACAGCCGGCGTGCCGTCTATGCCCAGCGCGCCTACGCGATCGCCAATCCGATGCGCTGGAAGGGTTATGGCGACAACGTCTGGGGTCTGACGGCCAGCGACGGACCGCAGCACACGATGCAGGAGTATCAAGGCGAGAAGCGCCAGTTCCGCCACTACTCGGCCCGTGGCGCCGGCCTGCGCGACACCTTTGACGACGGCACCATCGCGCCCACCGCGGCAGTGGCTTCGCTGCCGTTCGCGCCGGATATCGTCATTCCGGCCACGGTGCAGATGCACCAGCGCTACGGCGAGTTCCTGTATTCCAGCTATGGGTTCCTGGACTCGTTCAATCCCAGCTTCGACTACGACATTCCGCTCAAGACCGGGCGCGTGGTGCCCGGCGAAGGCTGGGTGGCGAGCGATTACATCGGTATCGACCAGGGGCCGATCCTGGCGATGATCGCCAACTACCGCGACGAGTTCGTCTGGAACGTGATGAAGCGAAATCCGTATGTCCGCGAAGGGCTGCAGAAGGCAGGATTCACCGGCGGCTGGCTCGAGCCGGCGGCCGGGCCCGACGTCAAGGCGGAGCCATTGCCGGCGGAAAATCAGGCCACCTCGGCCGAAAATTCCGCGCAGGCCAGCCCCCCCGCGCGGACCAGCACGCCTGCTCCGGCCGACAAGCCGGCCAAGGCGGCAGGCCCTTCCCGGTGAGCATCGCGGCAGGCTTACGCGATTCGTTCCGGGGCCGTCCGGCCCGCGCGCTGTCGTGGATGCTGGCTTCGCTCATGCTCGTGTTGCTTGCAGGTTGTTCCGGCAGCCGCGATGACCGACAAGTCGTGCGCTTCTGGGCGATGGGCTACGAAGGCGAGGTAGTGGCACAGTTGCTGCCGGAGTTCGAACGTCGCAATCCCGGCATCCGGGTCGAGTTGCAGCAACTGCCGATCACCGCCGCCCACGAAAAGTTGTTGACCGCCTATGC
>DATDBD010000044.1:0-2255 GCA_036525015.1 Lysobacter sp. | reverse complement strand
GGGCTTGAGCGCGAACACATCGGCGGCGGAAGTCTGCGCCGGCACCACCGTCAGGCGGCAACCGCGTTCAGCCAGCATGCGCAGGATGTTGTGCTTGACGCCGTAGTCGTAGGCCACGACATGGAACTTCGGCTCGGCGTGTACGAACTCGTTGCGATCCAGGTCAAGCTGGCCGTCGCGCCATTCATAGCGATCGCGCGTGCACACTTCCTTGGCCAGGTCCATGCCCTTCAGGCCCGGGAACTTGCGAGCGGCTTCCAGCGCCTTGCCGACGTCGAGTCGCTCTCCAGAAGACGCGCCGGCCATCAGCGCGCCGTTCTGCGCGCCGCGGTCGCGCAGCAGGCGCGTCAGCTTGCGGGTGTCGATGTCGGCGATGGCGACGATGCCGCGTGCCTTGAGCCACTGCGGCAGCGAAACCTGACTGCGCCAGTTGCTGGGGCGGCGCGGCACGTTGCGCACGATCAGACCGGCGGCCCAGGCCTGCGTGGCCTCGTCGTCCTGGTCGGTGCAGCCGGTGTTGCCGACGTGGGGATAGGTCAGCGTGACCAACTGGCGGGCGTACGAGGGATCGGTGAGGATTTCCTGGTAGCCGGTGATCGCGGTGTTGAATACGACTTCGCCGACCGAAAGGCCGGGCGCGCCTACGGAAACGCCCTCGAAGATGGTGCCGTCTTCGAGCGCGAGGATTGCGGGATGGGTCACGGGGATCGCCTTTGCTGCCGGGGGGTGCTGACCCCGTCCGATAGCGCAGACGCCGGCGAAACCGGGCTGCAGCAAAACGCGGACGCGGTGCGGGACCGGTCCGACGGAAGGGGTTCAGGCGAGCCGGAATTCTAGCGGGCCGAGGCCGGTAACGCCAGCGTCACATGACCCTGGGGGGCGAAAATGTTCAGGTCAGCAGATCACGCAAACGGTAGGCGCCTGGTGCGCGCCCGGCCAACCTGACTGCGGCATGGAGCGCTCCGCGCGCGAAGATGTCGCGGTTGGTGGCGCGGTGGTTCAGCTCGATGCGCTCGCCCAGCGTGGTGAACTGAACGAAGTGCTCGCCGACGATGTCGCCGGCACGCAGCGACTGGTATCGGGGACGGGCACCGCCCTGCTCCGCGCTGGCACCCAGCGCCAATGCCGTCCCGGACGGCGCATCCTTCTTGTGCACGTGGTGCGATTCGACGATGTCGCAGTCCCATCCCGGCAGCGCCGCCGCGGCACGCTCGACCAGCTCGTTCAGCACCGCCACGCCGAGGCTGAAGTTCGCCGCCCACAGTAACGGGATACGCGCGGCGGCGGCCGTCAGGGCGTCACGCTGCTCCGACTCCAGGCTCGTGGTCCCGGATACCAGCGCGGCCCCGCGCTCCTCGCACAGCCGCAGAACCGCGCCGAAACCTTCAGGAAGGCTGAAGTCGATCGCGGCATCGAATTCAGGCACCCCCGACAGTTCGGCTACGGCGAAATGCGCGACGCCATCGACCACGCGCTGCGCCGGTTGCGATCGCGATACGGCCGCCACTACGACCAGGTCGTCGCGCTCGCCCGCGAGTCGCAACAGGACCTGGCCCATGCGGCCGGAGGCGCCATGGATCAGCAGACGGACGGGGGTACGTGCTTCGTTCATGTGCGCAGGCTACCGGCTGACGCCGTCGCGCGACAAGGGAAGTATCGCTCCGGAGCCGTCAGGCGACGGCGTCGGCTTCGGCTTCCTTCTTCAACCGGCCGAGCACCTGGTGCATGGCGTTGTCGAAGACAGTGTCGCCCTCGCGCAGCTGCACACGCCCAAGCTTTGCCAGCGCGGCCAGTTCTTCCGCCGATGCCACCAGCAGCCGGATGCCTCGGCGGTTGACGAACAGCAGGCGCGAGGAGATCGGGCTGATCCACGACACCTTCGCCGGCTCGGTACGTCCGGTCTCGGAGGTCAACTGCAGCCAGGTGCCGACCTCCAATGCGCGCATGCGTTCGGCCATCGCCAGGTCGTAGTCGAGCCCGGCAGTCGCGTCGACGACGGACAACAACGGTTCGGGCTGCGTGGCCGCTACCGGCTGGGCCGGGCGCTCGGGCAACTGCGCGGCACTCGCCGAAGCCTCGTCGCCGATGACCAGCTGTTCCAGCGTGCGCTGCATCGTAACCAGCGCGCTGTCGGCCGAATCGCCGATGCAGCCCGAGCTGGCCATGATGGTCTGCAACACCGCGCGATCCAGCGCCGGCTGCCGCTCCAAGGGGACGCCCAGTTCGGCCATGTCGTAGGCCGCAAGCAGCCCGGC
>DATDBD010000043.1:0-3380 GCA_036525015.1 Lysobacter sp. | reverse complement strand
GTGACTTGGACTCGACCAGGTTGGGCGAGCTGGCCGGCACGGTGAGGGTGGCGGTCGCGGTGCGCGGCTTGCCGCGGCCGTCGAGCCAGCTCAACTCATAGGCATGCCAGCGGTCCACGCCGGTGAATGGCAAGGAATCGTCGTCGATGCCGATGTGCCCGCGACCGAGCGCGCGGGGAATCGGGAACAGCAGGGCGGCGTCGTACTCGCGCGGGTAGTCGACGTGGCGTCCGAGGGGGAGGTCCTGGTGGGTCATCCGGCGATTTTACCCTCGCAGCGGGCCTGGGCCGGTGCAAGGAACGGATATTCCCGTAACGGCCGGCGCGGGAGACTGTGGAAACCGCACCTCGGGATCCGCACCATGCTCACCCTGTACGACTACCTCCCCTCGCAGAACGCCTGGAAGGTGCGCCAGCTGCTGCAACATCTGGAGCTTCCTTACCGCACGCAACGGGTCAGCATCTTCGAAGGCGAGGGCCACACGTCGCAGTACCGCGCGATCAGCCCCACCGGCACGGTGCCGGCGATCGTGTTGGCCGATGGCCGCGCGCTGGCCGAGTCCAACGCGATCCTGATGTACCTGGCCGACGGCACGCGCTATCTGCCGGGCGACACCTACGGTCGCGGCAGGGTCTGGCAGTGGCTATCGTTCGAGCAGGAGCGCATCGAGAGCCAGATCGGCGCGCTGCGCCACTGGACGCTGACCGGCAAGCTGCCGCGCCGCGCGCCGGTGCTGGTCGAGGCCAAGCGCGGTGCGGGACTGAAGTCGCTGGCCATCCTCGAAGCCGAACTGTCCGCGCGCGATTTCATTGCCGGCGATGCCTACACCATCGCCGACATCGCGGTGTTCGCTTACGGCAGCCTGGCCGCCGAAGCGGGGTTCGATCTCGCGCCGTACCCGCGTTTCCAGGCCTGGATCGAGCGCGTGCGCTCGCAACCGGGGCACCTGGCGCAGATGCACCCGTATTCGATCGACCCGTATTCGGTGAACGAACTGGGATGAGAAGGTCGTCATCCGCGTGCACGGACGTCATCCCCGCCTGCGCGGGGACGACGGCTTATCCACTCGTCACGCGCAAGCTATTCGCCCGACTCGCAAACCCCCATCAACGCTGCGACACCGTAGCCGTCGGCGCATGCAGATAATCCAGCGTCACCTGCAGCAGCGCCCGCAGGCCGATGTCGAGCGAGGACTCGTCGAGCGCGAACTTCGGCGAATGGTTGCTAGGCGCAGTGGTCGGATCGACGCCCGGAGCGGTCGCCCCGACGAAGAAGAACATCGACGGCACTTCCTTGGCGTAGAACGAGAAATCCTCCGCGCCCATCTGCAGCGGCGGCTCGATGACGTTGGCATCGCCGACCACGGCCTTCAGGCTCGGCAGCATGCGCGCGGTCAGCGTCGGATCGTTGTAGGTGACCGGGTTGCCGTCGCGATCGGGCACGCTGACTTCGGCGGTGGCGCCGTTGGCGAGGCTGACGTGCTCGGCGACGTTCTTCAGGTCGGTGAATATCTTCTGCCGCATGCCTTCGTCGAAGGTCCGGATGGTGCCGACCAGCTCGACGTCGTCGGGAATGATGTTGTAGCGGATGCCGCCCTTGATCGAGCCGAAGCTGACCACCGCCGGCAGCTTGGCGATATCGGTGCGGCGGCTGACGATGCTCTGCGCGCTTTCGATCACGTCGGCCGCGGTGACGATCGGATCCACGCCGCCCCACGGACGCGAGCCGTGCGTCTGCCGGCCCTTCACCTTGATGGTGAACTTGTCGGAGGCCGCCATCAGCGGACCTTGGCGCACGCCGATCTGGCCTGCCGGCAAGGTCGAGAACACGTGCAGGCCGAACACCGCATCGGGCTTGAAGTCCTGGAACAGGCCCTCCTTCAGCATCAGCGAGGCGCCGCCCTCCTCGCCGTCGGGCGCGCCTTCCTCGGAGGGCTGGAACACCAGCATCACCGATCCAGGCAGGTCGGCCTTCATCTTCACCAGCGACTTGGCGATGCCGAGCAGGATGCCGGTGTGGGCGTCGTGGCCGCAGGCGTGCATGACGCCGACGGTCTCGCCGCGGAAGGTAGTGGTGACCTTCGATGCGTACGGCAGGTCGACCTGTTCGGTGACCGGCAGCGCATCCATGTCGGCGCGCAGCGCGACCTTCGGGCCGGGCTTGCCGCCTTCGATGATCGCCACCACGCCGTGATGGGCGATGCCGGTGATCGGCTTCAGGCCGAGCGCGCGCAGTTGCTTGGCGACCTCGGTGGCGGTGCGCGCCTCGCGGTTGGACAGTTCCGGATGCTGGTGGAAATCGCGACGCCAGTTCGCGACGTTCTGCTTGACCGCGGCGGCGGCGGTGGCGACTTCGGGACGTTCGCCCGACTGGGCGTGGACGGCAGGCGCAAGCAGGGTGGCGATCAGGGCAGGCAGGATCAGGCGACGCATTCGGTGGCTCTCCGGGTGATACGCCGATGCTAAGGGCAAATGTCGGGCCCGTAATGCCAAAGTCGGCAAAGGCCGACGGCCGCGCGCGCGGGAGCGCTTTCGCTGAGCATCGTCGGTGGTTGTCCCCCCCCACCCTCCCCCGCAAGCGAGGGAGGGAGCATTGTTTCGCGGACTATTCGACGCCCAGCTGCGCTCGCCGCGCCCTGCTCAATTTGCCGATCGCATTGCGATACGACCATTGGACCAGTTCGCGCAGGTAGTCCTCGGGCACGTGGCGCACGTCCACGACCGTCACCCAGTGCCAGCGGCCCATCCAGCGCGCCGGCTTGATGCCCGGTACGTCGGTCAGTTCGACGAAGCGCTCCGGCGTGACGCGAAAGCTGAAACGCCACCGCTCCGGTTCGCTGGTCTTGAAGTAGGCGAAGGTCTTGCCGCCGACCTGGTACATCAGCACGTTCTGCGGCTCGCCGAGCCGCCTGGCCTGCGCGGCGGGAAAGCGCGAGCACAAAGCCTTGAGCCGGGTGGTATCCATGGGCGCAGTGAGGGCGGATTGCAACGTTCGGAGGGCGCGCCTGCAGCGTATCAGCGGTCCGGTGCGCTCGCGGGTCGCCAACACGTTGCCTGACCCGTGCTGACAGCCTGCTGTCAGCAGTCCCAAGCCCGCACCGGTCCGGCGCACTCGCAGGCGTGGCGTCAACCACAAATTCGGAACCGGGCGATTACCGCCTGTCCTTAGACAGCGTCGAGCTGGCATGCGACCCTGCGATGAACTCTACGTCCAAGCACCGAATGAACGACGCCGCGCAGCCCTCGCCCATCACGCCATTGCAGGGAGACGCCGCGCTGGTGCGCGCGCTGGGGCCGTTCCAGCTCGGCGCCTCGATCATCAACATCATCGTCGGCGCCGGCATCTTCATGCTCCCGGCGCTACTGGCCACGCGCATGGGC
>DATDBD010000042.1:0-2895 GCA_036525015.1 Lysobacter sp. | reverse complement strand
GGCCTTCGAACGAGATCTCGGAGCCGCCGATGACATCGAGCGCGATTTCGGCATGCGCGGCCGGCGCGACCAGTGCGGCGAGCAGCGCGACGGACAGGGTGCTGCGGGACAGTTTCATGGGAGGGTGCCCTTGGGGCGTTGAAGATGCGCGCAGCCTAGGGCGTGAAGATTGCGTAAATATGACAGCGCTGACTTATTTCCCTGTCATGACGGGCGTATGACCATCAGGCGCTTTCGCCTTATTCGGCAAGGGCTGCCGGTTCGCCGGGTGTCTTTTCCTTGAAACGGCACAGGTCGCGAATCGCGCAATGCGGGCAGTCCGGCTTGCGCGCCTTGCACACGTAACGCCCGTGAAGGATCAGCCAGTGGTGGGCGTCGTGCAGATAGGCCGGCGGCACCACCTTCACCAGGCCGTCCTCGACCGCACGCACGTCCTTGCCCGGCGCCAGTCCGGTCCGGTTGGCGACTCGGAAGATATGCGTGTCGACCGCCATCGTCGGCTCGCCGAAGGCGGTATTGAGCACCACGTTGGCGGTCTTGCGGCCCACGCCGGGCAGGGCTTCGAGCGCAGCGCGCTCGCGCGGCACGTCGCCGTCGTGGTGTTCGATCAGCTGCTCGGCCATCGCCACCACGTTGGCGGCCTTGGTGTTGTACAGGCCGATGGTCGAGATGTAGGGCTTCAGGCCCTCCACGCCCAGCGCCGCGATCTGCTGCGGCGTATTGGCCACCGGAAACAATTTGCGCGTGGCCTTGTTGACGCCCACGTCGGTGGCCTGCGCCGAAAGCGTCACTGCAACCAGCAACTCGTACGGCGTGCTGAACTCCAGTTCCGTGGTGGGCTTGGGATTGAGCGCCTTCAGCCGCGAGAACATCTCCTCGATCTGCGCGGCGGACAACAGGCTGATACGGCGGCGTCCGGCCGGCTTCTTCTTCCTGACGACAGGGGTCATGGCTTGTGGCGTTCTGCGGCTTTGGCTCGTGCCCGCGCGAGTGCAGCGGCGGCCGCGGACGGCAGGGCAGGCCGGGCAGGCTCGGTTGCACCGGTGCCGGTGTCGCTTCCGGCATGGGCGGCAGGCCGTGCGGCTTGCCGCTGCCTGTCGCATTCGGCCTGGCGGCGTTGCAGTCGGGCTTCGCGGGCCCGGTGCCGTTCGCGGGCGGCGAGGGCGGTGAGCCGCGCTTCGCGCGCCTCCTGCAGGCGCGACCGACAAGGCGCGTCGCAGCTCTCGCAGCCAACGTTTTTGAGCAGTCCCAGTTCGATCGCCCGGTCTAGGTCGTCCGCGGCCAGCGCCGCGACAATCGCGTGCGCGGCCGCGCCTTGCGGCGACGCGCAACCGCACAGGCAGTTCGGCAAGGAGGATGCCGTCGTGGTCACTGGCCGGAGAAGGCGGGCTTGCGCCGCTCCAGGAAAGCGGCCGTGCCCTCGTGCATGTCCTGGGTGGAGAACATCAGGCCGAACTGCGCGGTCTCGTACTCCAGGCCTTCCTCAATGCCGCATTCGCCACCGACGTTGACGCAGTCCAGCACGCCGCGCAGGGCCAGTGGCGCCGAGTGGGCAAGCTGGTCGGCGAGTTTCATCGTCTCGGCCTCCAACTCCGCCGCCGCGACCACCCGGTTGACGATGCCCAGTTCGCGGGCGCGGGCGGCATCGACCGGCGTGCCCACCAGGCACAGCTCCAGCGTGGCCGCGCGCCCGGCCAGGCGCAGCAGGCGTTGGGTGCCCCCGAAACCGGGAATCAGGCCGAGGTTGATCTCGGGCTGGCCGACCTTGGCGGTATCGGCGGCGATGCGCAGATGGCAGCCCATGGCCAGTTCCAGGCCGCCGCCCAGGGCGAAGCCATTGACCATGGCGACTACAGGTTTGGGCATTTTCTCGATCCGGCGCATCAGCTTCTGCCCGCGCAGGGAGAAATCGCGGCCCTGCACCGGGGTCAGCGTGTTCATCTCGGCGATGTCCGCCCCGGCGACGAAGGCCTTGGGGCCGGCGCCGGTCAGGACCACGCAGCGCACGGCCGGATCGGCCGCGGCTGCCTCGAATGCGGCCAGCAGCGCGTCCAGGGTGGCGGCATTGAGCGCATTCAGCTTGTCGGGGCGGTTGACGGTGATCCGGCGCACGGCGCCATGGTCGGTAGTCAGGACGGGCGATTCGGACATGGGTATTCCTGAAATTGGCGAGGCCTGCCCCTGCCGCGGAACTTCAGGGGCGGCGAGGAGTCTAGGAGGGGCGGTGTCAGTGGCGATTAAGCCGGGGCACCGTTATCCTAGCGCGTCCATCCGGGCGGGTTCGACCGCCCCGATCCATCACGGAGATTCACCGAATGAAGTTGCGTTTGATTGCTGCCGCCGTCGCGGCCCTGGCTCTGACCGCCGGCAACGCCGTCGCGCAGGACACTTCGACCGAGAAGGGCAAGCTCAGCTACGCCCTCGGTTACGACTTGGGTCGCAACGCGATCGAAAGCGGTGAGCAGGTCGATGTGAACACCATCATCAAGGGACTGCAGGACGGCTACGGCAAGAAGCAGCCTGCCGTGCCGGTCGAGCAGCTGCGCACTGCCGTGCAGAACATGCAGCAGCGCCAGCAGACCAAGGCCAAGGCCGCGTGGGACAAGGCCGCCGCCGAGAACAAGACCAAGAGCGATACCTTCCTCACCCAGAACAAGGCCAAAGCCGGCGTGAAGAGCCTGCCGAGCGGCGTGCAGTATCGCGTCGTCGAGAACGGCACCGGCGCCAAGCCGACCCAGACCAACACCGTGCAGCTGGAAGTCGCAGGTCCCTACGCCTGGGGCGAGCGTCCGCAGCAGGCGCGTCCGGCGCAGAACATCCAGGCCATCAAGGTCAGCGAGATCGAAATGCCGGCGATGCGCGAAGCGCTGCTGCAGATGCCGGCAGGTTCGAAGT
>DATDBD010000041.1:0-7246 GCA_036525015.1 Lysobacter sp. | reverse complement strand
AGCCAGCGCAGGGCCAATCGTTCGCGCTGCTGTTCGAACAGTTCGCCGGCACTGATGCGGGCAGTCATCGGAAGGCCTCAGTTTGCCGGGCGTGGATCGGGTACACCGGGTCGAATCGCAATGGTCGGGTTCCGGCACGGGGCATCGACCGGCTCGGGCGAATGCTCGGCGACTTGTGCCATCGACTGCAAGTGGCGGCACTGCCAGGGGCGGGCTCCCGGCCGGGTCTGCGACGGATCGGAGCAGGCGGGCGCGGCATCGCCGCACCGCGAGAGTCGCGCTGCGCGCATTGGAAGGGGGAGTCCTGAGAGCTTGGCCGGCGGTCGCTTCGCCGCCGGCCAGCGTGCGGATCAGGGTGCGTGGTAGCTGTCTGAGGTGTCGTCCGGAACAAAGCCGGGAACGCACCTGCAAAACACGCGCCTGCAAATCACGATTGATCCGCTTTGTGCAGCGGGCGGGTGCAGCTCAGCCGAACTGGCCGCTGCGCGCGACGCTCTCGCCGCGATGATGGTCGACGACCTTGCTTTTGTGCTTCAGCAACAGGCGGTCGAGCTTGTCGGCTAGCAGGTCGATGGCGGCATACATGTCGATGCCGGAAGCGTCGCAGTGAAGGGTACGGCCGGAGATCTTGACGGTGGCCTCGGCGAGGTGATCGGGCTTGTTGAGACTGAGTTGTGTGCGGACGTCGAAGGGTTGGTCGAAATGGCGTTGCAGTCGTTCCAGCTTACTTTCCATGTAGTCACGCAGGGCCGGGGTGACTTCAATCTGCTGGCCGTAGGTTTCGATGCGCATCGGAGACCTCCTGAACGTCGCGACGGAATTTATGTGACATCTGGACAGGGTCCAGGGTTCCAGCATCGCACGCCGCAGGCGTCGCGGAACAGCGTGCTGTATCGCAGATTGCGCGACTAGGTCGTAGCCGCGTCAGGATCGACTTCAGGTTCCTCCTTGCGGGTTCATCAATGTGATGTTTTCGGTTGTAACGCTTTCAACAGCGATTCTTGAAGCACATGGACTAAGACGCTGTCTGAAAACGATGTTTCAGCCGATCCGCACCCGATCCTGCGATGACGGGATGCTCATTGCTTCACGATACTTCGCCACGGTGCGGCGTGCCACCGGAACGCCGGTGGCCTTCAGTGTTTCGGCGAGCCGCGCATCGGATAGCGGCTTGCGCGGATTTTCGGCGTCGATCAGTTGCCTGATCATGGATTGGATCGCCGTGCTCGAGGTTTCGCCGCCGGCTCCGGTCTCGATGCCCGAAGCGAAGAACGAGCGAAGGGGAACGGTTCCGCGCGGCGTGCGCGCGTACTTGCGCGCGATTGCGCGTGAGACCGTGGATTCGTGCAGGCCCACTTCAGCGGCGACTTCGCGCAGGGTCAATGGGCGCAGAGCGCCGTCGCCGAACTCCAGGAAAGCGGCCTGTTGGCGGATCAGGCTGCGGGCGACCTTGAGCAGGGTATCGCCGCGTGCTTCCAGGCTCTTCAACAGCCACCGCGCCTCCTGCAGGTGTCCGCGCAGGTAGCTGGCGTCGGACGGGCTGGCGTGTCGGATCATGCCTTCGTAGCCGCGGTGGATACCCACGCGCGGACGCATGTTCTCAGCCAGGGTCACGCGCCACAGGCCGTGCTGGCGCCAGATCACGACATCGGGCGCGATATAGGTATCGCTGGCGATGGCGCCGATCTGGGCACCGGGGCGCGGGTCCAGCGAGCGCAGCAGGTGCACCGCCAATTCCACCTCTCCGGTATCGCGCTTGAGTTCCGCCGCCAGGGCAGGGACGCCGATTTTGGGGAGGCGCTCCAGCGAGTCGTTCGCAAGCGTCCTGGCCAGTGTGCGACCGGGGGTGTCTTCCGGAAGCTGTTCCAGTTGCACGCTCAGGCACTCACCGACGGTGCGTGCGCCGACGCCCACGGGGTCGAAGCGCTGCACCTGGTGCAGCACGGTGAGCAACTCCTCATCGCCGGCATCGACCTGCGGCCGCAATGATTCGACGATGGTATCCAGCGGTTGGCGCATGTAGCCGTCGTCGTCGATGGCTTCGATCAGGGCGACCCCGATCTGCCGGTCGCGAGGCGACAGCGGGCTCAGGTGCAGTTGCCAGAGCAGATGGTCCTGGAGGGTCTCGGCCTCGGCGACCTGTTCAGCCATGGGCACTTCATCGTCGCGGTCGGAATGTCCGATCCGCTCGTACCAGGTTTCGCCATCCTTGTTGCCCCAGTCAGCTTCCGCCGGCGCCGCATCGTCGCCCCCGTCGCCATTGATCATCGGGGGATGGGGTACTTCCTCGGCCGAAAGGCTGCCGATGGACGGGTCGGTCCAATCCAGCAGCGGATTGCTTTCGACGGCGTTGGTGAGCTCCGCTTCCAGTTCGACCGCCGACAGTTGCAGCAAGCGAATGGCCTGCCGCAATTGCGGCGTCATCACCAGATGCTGTCCTAACGCGGCTTGGAGGCGGGGCTTCATTGTCGTGATCTAACGCGAGCTTGCAGGGACGGCGGCCGCAACGCGCCGCGCGAGGCGTCCCGACTACCATCGTTGCTGCGTGATCACCTGGCAATGCCCGGATTACAGACGGAAGGTTTCGCCCAGGTACACACGCCGCACATCGGGGTTGGCCAGCAGCGCGTCCGGAGCCCCCTGCGCGAGCACGCCGCCTTCGCTGAGAATATACGCCCGATCGCAGATACCCAAGGTCTCTCGCACGTTGTGATCGGTGATCAATACGCCGATTCCGCGATTCTTGAGGTGGCGCACGATTCGCTGGATCTCGCCGACCGAAATCGGGTCGACGCCGGCGAATGGCTCGTCGAGCAGCATCAGGCGCGGCTTGGCGGCCAATGCCCGCGCGATCTCGACGCGACGACGCTCGCCACCGGACAGGCTGGCGCCGATCTGGTCGGCGACATGGGCGACCTGCAACTCGTCCAGCAGGCTGTCCAACTCGCGCTCGCGCCCGGTCCGGTCCAGGTCCTCGCGCAACTCAAGCACCAGGCGGATGTTGTCGGCCACGCTGAGCTTGCGGAACACCGACGGTTCCTGCGGCAGGTAGCCGACGCCGTATTTGGCGCGCGCATACATCGGCTCGGAGGTGATGTCCTTGCCGTCCAGCACGATCTGTCCGGCATCGGCCGGCACCAGGCCGACGATCATGTAGAAGCAGGTGGTCTTGCCGGCGCCGTTGGGGCCGAGCAGGCCCACCACTTCGCCGGCGTCGAGGGTCAGGCCGAAGTCCTTGACGACCTGGCGCGCACGGTAGGCCTTGCGCAGGCCCTGGGCCACCAGCATCAGCCGCCCCCCTGTGGGGTCTTGGGCTGGATGCGCATCTTCACGCGGCCCGCGCCCTCGCCACCGCTGGTGACCTGGCTGGTCTTCATGTTGTAGACCACGCGCTCGCCATTGAGCGTGCCGCGGGGTTCCTCGATGGTGACCTGGCCGGTGAACACCACGACCTCGCCCTTGAGGTCGTAGTCGACTTTGTTGGCCACGGCGCTGAAAGGAGCCCCGCTGTCGAGCTGCTGCTTGAGCTTGACCGGGCCCCCGGTCAGGACGGCGCGCACCGGTTCGCCACCCTGCTGGGTGATGGTGGCGGTGCTGGACCGGATGTCCAGCGTGCCCTGGGTAATGATCACGCCGCCGCTGAGGACGGTCGGGCGGCTGTCGTCGAGGGAGTAGTCGGAGTGTCCGGCATCGATATCCATCGGTTGGTTGCGATCCGACGAGCGCGCCAGCGCCGGCATCGAGGCCAACGACGCCGTGACCAGCGTCAGGCCCAGCAGGCTAGCGGGGAGTACGTTCATAGCGACCCTTGATGTCGGATTTGAGGGCAATGTTATTGGCCTTGAGGTCGGCGTCGAGGCCGCGACCGTTGAGTGTAAAGCCCGGTTGCCGCAGAGTGATCGGGGCGCTGGAGGTCGCACGCTGTTCATCGGGAAAGACGTTGAGCTCCTCGGTGGCCATACTGACCGGCTCGCCCTCCTTGTTGGTGCTTTGCGCCGTCACCTGGCCGCGCAGGCGCAGCTCCTTGCCTTCGGGGCTGACCCAGCCGGTCTGTGATCGGACCTCCCAGGGCTGGTTCTGCGAACCCTGCGCTGGCGGGATCACGAACAGCGGCGTGGCGATGGTCATCGTCTTTGCGTCGGGGTCCCGTTCCAGTTTGGGAGCGCGCAGCGTAAAGGACTCCTGGCCCTTCTTGTCGAGCGCGATCAATTCGAAATCGCTGAGCACGTAGTCGGGACGGCGGTGTGCCACGTTGCGCGCCGGCTCGCGGTCGCGCTGGAGCCAGCGCATCCAACCGGTGGCGAGTACTGCGACCAGCAGCAGTGTCGTGAAAATCCCGCGCCAGCTCACGCGTTGCCCTCGATGCGGGTGCCTTCGATCCGGGTGACCTGCGCCAGCAACGTCTCGGCATGGCCCTGGGCCGCGAGCAGCAGGTCGCACAATTCGCGTGCGGCACCGTGGCCGGCGCGTTGCCCGGTGCGCCAGTGCACGCGCTCGCCCACCCACGGATGCGCGCTGGCCGGGGCCACGGCGAAACCAACCTGCAGCATCACGCGCAGGTCCGGCAGGTCGTCGCCCATGAAGGCGACTTCGTCCAAGCCCACGCCCAGGCGCGCGGCAATGTCGCGCACGCAGGCAAGCTTGTCGGCGACCGCGGTGTGGACCTCGGCAATGCCGAGGTCAGCCGCGCGTTGCTCGGCGACCTTGCTGGCGCGCGCGGTGACGAAGGCCACGGTGATGCCGCTCTTGCGCAGCAACACCAGCCCCTGGCCGTCATGCACGTGGAAGGCCTTCAGTTCCACGCCATTGCTGTCGAAGAACAGCCGACCGTCGGTGAGCGTGCCATCGACGTCGAAACACGCCAGGCGGATGCGTGCGGCGCGTTCGCGAACGTCGGCGGGGTAATCGTTGATGTGCGAGTAAGGCATGTCGGCAGGCGGCATCGGGCGATCACACCACCCGGGCGCGCAACAGGTCATGAATGTTGAGGGCACCCACCACGCGGTGTTCGCCATCGACAACGATCACGCCGCTGATCTTGTGGGCTTCCATCAATTGCGCGGCCTCCACCGCCAGCGCATCGGAACCGATGGTCTTGGGCGAGCGCGTCATCACCTCGACGATGCGGGCGTTGCGCACGTCGAAACGATGGTCGTCGAGGGTGCGGCGCAGGTCGCCGTCGGTGTACAGGCCGATCAGCCGATTCTCGTCGTCGACGATCGCGGTCATGCCCAGGCGCTTGCGGCTCATCTCCACCAGCGCCTCGCTGATGCTGGCGTCGGCACCCACACGGGGCACGTCGTCGCCGGCATGCATGATGTCGGCGATGTGCAGCAGCAAGCGGCGGCCGAGCGCCCCGGCCGGATGCGAGCGCGCGAAGTCGTCGGCGGTGAAGCCGCGCGCTTCGAGCAGCGCGACGGCGAGTGCATCGCCCATCGCCAGCGATGCGGTGGTGCTGGACGTAGGCGCCAGCGCCAGCGGACAGGCTTCGGCCGGCACGCTGACGTCCAGGTGCACGTCGGCCTCGCGCGCGAGGGACGACCGGGTCCTGCCGGTCATGGCGATGAGCTTGTTGCCCTGGCGCCGGAGCACCGGCAGCAGCAGCAGGATTTCGTCGCTCTCGCCGGAATAGGACAGGGCCAGTACGACGTCGGCGTCGGTGATCATGCCCAGGTCGCCGTGGGCCGCCTCGCCCGGGTGCACGTAGAAGGCGGGGGTCCCGGTCGAGGCCAGGGTCGCGGCGATCTTGCGGGCGATGTGGCCGGACTTGCCCATGCCGGTGCAGACCACGCGGCCACGGGCCGCCAGCATCAACCGGCAGGCCGCGGTGAAGTCGCCATCGATACGCCCGGCCACGGCCGCCAGGGCCTGGGCTTCGATGTCGAATACGCGGCGGCCGCTGGTGGCCAGGCCGGCAGCGCTGTCGTCGAGGGGCTGTGCGGGAGCGGTTGCCATTTCGGACCGATGGCCTTTCCGTTAGGCTAATTGACCAATTCTAAGCGGTTCACCCGCGAAAAGCCCGCCAGCGCCGAGCGGCGGACGATCCCACGACCGCGTGATCCCGCAGCGACCGCTGCGCATTGCGCATCCATGCGAGGCCCAGCAAGTGAATGCCGACACTATCCGCCAGTTGATCGAACAAGGCCTGCCTGGCGCGCAGGCGCAGGTGCAGGGCGACGATGGCGTGCATTTCGAGGCCACCGTGGTGGCCGAAGCTTTCCGCGGCAAGCTGCCGCTGGCCCGTCACCGCCTGGTCTACGCCACGCTGGGCGAGCGGATGGGCGGCGAGATCCACGCCCTGGCGCTGAAGACGATGACGCCAGAAGAAGCCGGGCGCTGATGAAGGGCGGGCCTCGGCCCGCCGATGCTCCGAAGAACAAGGCGCGGGCCAAATGCCCGCTTCAAGATGAAAAGCGTCGGCCAAGGCCGACCTACGGGAAAAACCATGCAGAAGATCGTTGTTGAGGGCGGCGCCGTATTGAACGGCGAGGTACAGATCTCCGGCGCGAAGAACGCCGTGCTGCCCATCCTGTGTGCGACTTTGCTGGCCGACGCGCCGGTCGCGATCAGCAACGTGCCGCACCTGCACGACGTGGTCACCACCGCGCGCCTGCTCGGCGAGCTGGGCGCGGGCATTACCGTCGACGAGGGCACGGCCGGCGACGGCCAGCCGGGCCGTGGTCGTGGCATCACCGTTGATCCGAGCACCGTCAACAGCCACGTCGCGCCGTACGAGCTGGTCAAGACCATGCGTGCCTCGATCCTCGTGCTCGGCCCGCTGCTGGCCAAGTACGGCCAGGCCGAAGTCTCCCTGCCCGGCGGCTGCGCGATCGGCTCGCGCCCGGTCGACCAGCACATCAAGGGCCTGCAGGCGCTGGGCGCCGAGATCAGCGTCGACCACGGCTTCATCAAGGCCCATCGCAACGGCCGCCTCAAGGGCGCACGTTTCGTGTTCGACGTGGTCAGCGTGACCGGCACCGAGAACGTGTTGATGGCGGCGGCGCTCGCCGAAGGCACCAGCGTGCTGGAGAACGCGGCGATGGAACCGGAGGTCGTCGACCTGGCCGACTGCCTCAATGCGCTCGGCGCGCAGATCGAACATGCAGGCAGTGGACGGATCGTCGTGCACGGCGTCGAACGCCTGCACGGCGGCCATCACGATGTCCTGCCCGACCGCATCGAAACCGGCACCTTCCTGGTGGCCGCGGCGATGACCGGCGGCCGTGTCACCGTGCGCCGCAGCCGC
>DATDBD010000040.1:0-4190 GCA_036525015.1 Lysobacter sp. | reverse complement strand
AGAACGACAGCGAGATGTCCTTGATGATCTGGCGCTTCGGCGGCACGACCTTGCTGACGCCGTTCATGGTGTAGATGTATTGCATGGGGACTCCGGAACCGGGACGCGCCGAGCCGGGCCGGATGGCCTGGGGCAGGGCGGAGGAAGCGGGGATTATCCCGCACGAGGAGGGCGCGTTCCAGCGCAATCCTTTGCTACCGCGGACGGCTCCGGCCCGCGGCCGGCCGCCATTCAGATCCGGCGCCCCTGAGGGCCCGCGCAAGCCTGAAGGGGCCCTTGGCCGCGGGCCATTGCTGGCCGCATATGGAGCCCTGGGCTACCATCGACGCTGACTGCGACACCCCTCCTGGCTCTTTTACCCGTTCGAGGTCTTGCGAATGTTCCCCAGCTCTGCCCGTATCGCCGGTTACGACGATGAACTAGCCCAGGCGATCGCCCACGAGGCGCGCCGCCAGGAAGACCACGTCGAGCTGATCGCCTCGGAGAACTACGCCAGTCCGCGGGTGATGGAAGCGCAGGGCAGCGTGCTGACCAACAAGTACGCCGAAGGCTATCCGGGCAAGCGCTACTACGGCGGCTGCGAGTACGTCGACATCGCCGAGCAGTTGGCGATCGACCGACTCAAGAAGCTGTTCGGCGCGGGCTCTCCAGAAAAGATGTACGCGAATGTGCAGCCGCATTCGGGCTCGCAGGCCAACCAGGCCGTTTACTTCGCGCTGCTGAATCCGGGCGACACCATCCTGGGCATGTCGCTGGCCCACGGCGGCCACCTGACCCACGGCGCCAAGGTCAACATCTCCGGCAAGCTGCTCAACGCCGTGCAGTACGGCGTCAACGAGCAGGGCCTGATCGACTACGACGAAGTCGAGCGCCTGGCGGTCGAGCACAAGCCGAAGATGGTCGTGGCCGGCTTCAGCGCGTACTCGCAGAAGATCGACTGGGCGCGCTTTCGCGCCATCGCCGACAAGGTCGGCGCCTACCTGTTCGTCGACATGGCCCACGTCGCCGGCCTGGTCGCCGCCGGCGTGTATCCGGACCCGCTGCCGCACGCGCACGTGGTCACCTCGACCACGCACAAGACCCTGCGCGGCCCGCGCGGCGGCTTCATCGTCGCCAAGGGCGCGTCCGAGGACCTGGTCAAGAAGCTGCAGAGCATCGTCTTCCCGGGTATCCAGGGCGGTCCGCTGATGCACGTGATCGCGGCCAAGGCCGTCGCCTTCAAGGAAGCACTGGAGCCGGAATTCACCACCTACCAGCAGCAGGTCGTCAAGAACGCACAGGCGATGGCGCAGACGATCATTGCCCGCGGCTACAAGATCGTCTCCGGCGGTACGCAGAACCACCTGATGCTGGTCGACATGATCGGCAAGGGCGTCACCGGCAAGGACGCGGAAGCCGCGCTCGGCAAGGCGCACATCACCGTCAACAAGAACGCCGTGCCCAACGACCCGCAGAAGCCGTTCGTGACCTCGGGCCTGCGCATCGGCACCCCGGCGGTGACCACGCGCGGCTACATGGAAGCCGATTGCATCGCGCTGGCCAACTGGATCTGCGACGTGCTCGACCATCCGAACGATGAGAAGGTCATCGCCGGCGTGCGCGAGAACGTGACCAAGCAGTGCCGGCAGTTCCCGGTGTATGGCTGAGCGGAGCGGGACATGCAGGTCGTCGCGTACAAGCTCGGGCCGGCGGACAAGCTCGATCGCTTCCGTTGTGTACGCGATGACGGCAGCCACTCGGAGTGCGTGATGCCGCGGCAGGGAATTCTGCCGCATGATCTGATCCATTACGTCGTGGAATCGCGGCTGACTTTCGATGCCGCGTTCCTGGGCATGGTGGCCTCGGGCGCGGAGCTGGCCTACGCCATGCAGCAAAGCCACGAAACGGTCGACCCGAGCCGCTACGCCCAGGCCGGGCAGGCGGAGTCGATGGTGGAGGCTTTGCAAACGCAGTTGTGGGAGGGCGCGTTCGACCAAGCGGCCTTCCACGAAGGTCTGCGTGGGGCCTGCGACATGCGCGGCGTGCCGCTACCGGACTTGTCCACGCTCGATATCGAGCACGACCTTTTCAGGCGTGCCATTGAGCTCCATGGCGAATGGTCGGCGTTGCCGTTCCATTCGTCGATGACTCTTCGGTTCGATTGATGCACTGCCCCTTCTGCCAGAACAACGACACCCGCGTGATCGATTCGCGCGTGTCCGACGACGGCGCCACGATCCGCCGCCGTCGTGTCTGCGAAGCCTGCGGTGAGCGCTTCTCGACGCTGGAAACGATCGAGCTCAAGCTGCCGCTGATCATCAAGGGCGACGGCCGCCGCGAGGCGTTCGACGCGCGCAAGCTGCGCGTGGGTTTCGATCGCGCGCTGCAGAAGCGTCCGGTGTCGGAAGAACAGATCGAAGCCGCGGTGCGAGCGGTGGTGCACCAGTTGCGCATGACCGCCGAACGCGAGCTGCCTTCGCGCCGCATCGGCGAATTCGTGATGGCCGAGCTGCGCAAGCTCGACCACGTCGCCTATGTCCGCTTCGCCTCGGTGTACCGCTCGTTCGAGGACGTGGCCGATTTCCGTGAGGAGCTCGACCGCCTGGAGAGCGACAACGCCGGCGAAGGCCAGCTGCCGTTGCTCGATGGGGAACCCGAGCCCACGGGCCGTCACAGGAAACGCTGATGCCTTTCACCGCCACCGACCACGCGATGATGGCGCGCGCGCTGCGTCTTGCCGAACGCGGCCTCTACACGACCCGGCCCAATCCGATGGTCGGTTGCGTAATGGCGCAGGGCGAACAGATCGTCGGCGAAGGCTGGCACCAGCGAGCCGGCGAGCCGCACGCGGAAGTGTTCGCGCTGCAGGCGGCAGGAGATCGCGCACGGGGCGCCACGGCCTATGTCTCGCTGGAACCGTGTGCCCACACCGGCCGCACCGGCCCGTGCGCCGATGCGCTGATCGACGCAGGCGTGGCGAGGGTGGTGGCGGCGATGCGCGACCCGTTCCCGCAGGTCGACGGCGCGGGTTTCGACAAGCTGCGCGCTGCCGGCATCACCGTGGAATCGGGATTGATGGAAGCGCAGGCGCGCGCGATCAACCGCGGCTTCATCTCGCGCATGGAGCGCGGTCGGCCGTGGCTGCGGATCAAGCTGGCGACCAGCCTGGACGGCCGCAGCGCGCTGGCCAACGGTGAATCCAAATGGATCAGTGGCGAGGCCTCGCGCCTGGACGTGCAGCACTGGCGCGCGCGCGCCGGCGCCATCGTGACCGGCGCCGGCACCGTGCTGGCCGACGATCCGTCACTGACGGTGCGGCTGGAGGACGACACCCCGTTCGTGCCGCCGCTGCGCGTGGTACTCGATCCCGGTCTGGCGACAGTCGCGCGCGGCCGCGTGCGCGAAGGCGACGCGCCCACGCTCTATATCCATGCGCCCGACGCCAAGCCGCCGCGCGGCATCAATGCACAGTTGGCTTCGGTGCCGGTGCGCGAAGGCCGTTTCGACCTGCCGGCCGTGCTGCGGCTGCTGGCCGAGCGTGGCGTCAACGAGATCCAGCTCGAAGCCGGCGCGACGCTGGCCGGCGCCTTCCTGTCGGCGGGGCTGGTCGACGAAGTGCTGCTGTACGTGGCGCCCGTGCTGCTCGGCGAACGCGCGCGTCCACTGTTCGACGGACTGGCCATCGACACGATGGCGCAAAAGCTCAAGATGACGATCGTCGAGTCGCGGTACATCGGCCAGGACGTGCGGCTGCTGTTGCGCCCCGAGACGGCCGGCTGAGCGGCGCCGGCTCAAAACAGCGGGCTCGCCCGCGCTGGAGCTGATCAGCGTATGAGCGGCACCCACTTCAAGGACTACTTCTCCGGCCTGGCCGATGCCTACGCGCAAGCGCGGCCGGAATATCCCGATGCCCTGTTCGACGCGATCGCGGCGGTGGTGCCGGCGACGGCACGGGTGTGGGAACCGGGCTGCGGCAGCGGCCCGGCCACGCGTGGACTGGCGCAGCGCTTCGCCCACGTACACGCGACCGAGCCCAGTGCAAAGCAACTGGAACGGCATTGGGCACAGCGGGCAGCCGGCAACGTCACGCTGGCGGTGGAGCCGGGCGAGCGGACTGCGCTGCCCGATGCCGACGTGCAGTTGGTGGCGGTCGCGCAGGCATTGCACTGGTTCGGTCGCGAGCGGTTCTTCAAAGAATGTGCGCGCGTGCT
>DATDBD010000039.1:0-7162 GCA_036525015.1 Lysobacter sp. | reverse complement strand
GCCGATGAGATACCCCACACGCAACCCGGCCAGGCCGTAGGCTTTGCTGAAGGTCCGCGTGAGCAACAGGTTGGGGTACGACGCCAGCCACGGCAGCGCGCTCGCCGCATCGGCATCGGCATCGGCCATCTCGGCGTAGGCCTCGTCCATCACGACGATCACTTCGCCAGGCACGCGAGCCATGAACGCCGCGAACGCCTCGCGGCCGAACCAGGTTCCGGTCGGATTGTTGGGATTGGCCAGGTACACCAGCTTGGTGCGGCTGGTGATGGACGCTGCGATGGCATCCAGATCATGGCCTAGCGGCATTCGCGGATGCTCTCGCGGCAATGCCTCCACCACGCGCATCGCGGCGCCCGCGGCCTGCGTCGCCAGCGCGAACACGGCAAAGCCATAGCGCGAAAACACGACGTCCTCGCCGGGACCTGCGAACACCTGCCCCAACATCATCAGCAGTTCGTGCGATCCGTTGCCAAGCAGGATCTGCGATGTCTGGACGCCATGCCTGGCCGCCAGCGTGCGCTTGAGATCGGCGCCCAACGGATCGGGATAGCGGTGCAGCGCGTGGAGCTGATCGACAATCGCCGCGCGCGCGGCCGGCGACGGACCGTAGGGGTTCTCGTTGGACCCGAGTTCGACCAGTTGCGACTCGCCGAAGCGCCGGCGCAGCGCCACCAGGTCGTGTCCAGGATCGTACGCGCGCAGACGTTGCACGCCGGGCTGCGCACGTGCCGCGAACCACGCTTCGTCGTACGCCATCGTCGTATCGTCGCCTGGACTCGCTGCCGCGTTCATGCAATCGCAACCGGGTACGAGCCCAGCACCTTCACTTCCTGCGCGTACTCGTTCAGTTCATCGACGGCGCGGCGCATCGCATCCTCGTGCACGTGGCCGCCGATGTCGATGAAGAAGGCGTATTGCCACAGACCGGTGTGGCCCGGACGGGACTCGATGCGGTTCATGCTCAGCCCGTGCTTCGCGAACGGCGCCAGCACGTGGTACAGCGCGCCGGGCTGATCCTTGATGAAGATCATCAGCGAGGTCCGGTCATTGCCAGACGGCGGGAACAGTTCGCGCCCGATCACCAAAAATCGCGTCGTATTGTCCGGTCGATCCTCGATCGGCCCGGCCAGCGACTTGAGCCCATAGACATTGGCCGCGCTGATGCCGGCGATGGCGGCGGCGTCGTCGGAACTGCGCGCGCGCCGTGCCGCTTCGGCGTTGCTGGAGACCGGGATCTTCTCCGCCTTCGGCAGGTACTGGCGCAGCCAGGCCTTGCACTGCGCGAAAGACTGCGGATGCGAATAGACCCGCTCGATGTCCTCGATGCTGCCGCTGCGCGAGAGCAGGTGCTGGTGCACGCGCAACTCGACCTCGCCACAGATCTTGAGCTTGGAGGTCAGGAACATGTCCAACGTCGACTGGATCGTGCCCTGCGTGGAGTTCTCCACCGGCACGACGCCGAAATCGGCATGACCGGCCTCGACCTCCTGGAAAACTTCCTCGATGCTCGACAGCGGCAGGCCATGGATCGAGTGGCCGAAGTGCTTGTAGACCGCCTGTTGCGAGTGCGTCCCCTCCGGCCCGAGGAAACCGATCTTCAACGGCTCCTGCTGGGCCAGGCAGGCCGACATGATCTCGCGGAACAACCGCACCAGCACTTCGTCGTTGAGCGGCCCATCGTTGCGATCGACGACCCGGCGCAGCACCTGCGCCTCGCGCTCCGGACGGTAGTAGTCCACCGCCGCCGCCAGCTTGCCCTTGGCCTTGCCAACCTGGTTGGCGAACTGCGCGCGTTCGGCGATCAACTGCTGGATATGGCGATCGATGCCGTCGATGCGCTCGCGCAGTATCGCCAGATCGGGCGTGGCCACGGGCTCGACGACCTTCTTCGCCGGCGCTTTCCTGGCCGGCGCCTGCTTCGGCGCGGGCGGCTTCTTGCTCTTGCTCATTTCAACCGTGCCATGTCAGCCGTTTCGTTGCTGGAAGTCGCGCATGAAGGAGGCCAGCGCCTGCACGCCCGCCTCCGGCATCGCGTTGTAGATCGAGGCACGCATGCCGCCTAGGGCGCGATGGCCCTTGAGGGAAATGAGGCCCGCGGCCTCGGCCTCCTTCAGGAACGGCTTGTCGAGCGCGTCGTCGTGCAGGAAGAACGGCACGTTCATGCGCGAGCGCGCGGTCGCCGCCACTTCGTTGCGATAGAAGCCGCCCGAACCGTCGATCACGTCGTAAAGCAAGGCCGCCTTGCGCGCGTTGCGCCTGGCGAACTCGGCGACGCCGCCTTGCTGGATCATCCACTTGAACACCAGGCCGGCCAGGTACCAGTTCCAGGTCGGCGGCGTGTTGAGCATCGATTCGCCCTTGACATGGGCGCGATAGTCGAGGATCTCGGCGCGCGGCTGGCCGGCGCGTTCGAGCAGCTCGCGACGGACGATGACCACGGCGACGCCGACCGGACCCAGGTTTTTCTGCGCGCCCGCATAAATCAGGCCGAACTTCGACACGTCCACGGGCTCGGCCGCGATTGAGGAACTGAAGTCGGCAAACAGCGGAACGCCGCCCACGTCGGGGATGTCGCGAAATTCGACCCCGTGGATGGTCTCGTTGGCGGTGTAATGCACGTAGGCCGCATCGTCCGACAGCTTCCATTCACCGCGCGCCGGGATGTCGCGGAATCCGCCGGCCTCTCCGTTGGCGACGATCTGGGCATTCACATAGGGCTTGACCTGCTTCAACGCGGTCTTGCCCCAGTGGCCGGTGATGACGTAATCGGCAGTCTGGCCAGAGTTGGCAAAATTCAGCGCGATCAGCGCCTGCTGCGTGGTCGCGCCGCCCTGCAGGAACAGCACCGCGTAGTCGTCCGGAATGGCCATCAATGTGCGCAGATCGGCCTCGGCCTCCTGTGCGACCTGCATGAACTCGGGCCCGCGGTGGCTCAGCTCGACGATCGAGGCGCCCACGCCATGCCAGTCGAGCATTTCCGCCTGCGCTTGCAGCAACACCGGTTCGGGAAGGGTCGCGGGGCCGGCACTGAAGTTGTACGCGCGGGACATGATTCGCTCCATCGGCAGTTGGGGGTCAAAACCTAGTATGCCGCAGTGCAGCAGACAACGCGCCCTTGGTTTCCCGCGCAACTTTTTGCCCCGCCGCTCCCTCTATAGTTCAGGAGCAGCCCGCCCCCGCCGCTGCCGGAGCCGAACATGTCGTTGCGCGATGCCCTGAATATCCCCGCGTCTGAAATCACCGACGAAACCGTCTATCGCGAGCGCCGGCGCCTGCTCGCTGCGCTGGCCGCGATGCCGGCCCTGGGACTGGCAGGTTGTGCCGATGCGGAACCTCCGCCTCCCACCAAGGTGGTCATCACGCCCGAACAGGCGCGCTCGGGCTTTCATACCACCGAGACCCTCACCCGCGTGGAGGACATCACCTCCTACAACAACTTCTACGAATACGGCACCGGCAAGGCCGATCCGTCGCGCGCACCACGCACGCTGCGCACCACACCCTGGACCGTGGCCGTGGGCGGGCATTGCGCCAAGCCGGGCAAACTCTCGCTCGACGATCTGCTCAAAGGCCTGACGCCGGAAGAACGCGTCTATCGGCTGCGCTGCGTCGAAGGCTGGTCGATGGTGATCCCGTGGCTGGGCGTGCCGTTGGCCGACGTACTCAAGCGGTTCCAGCCGACCTCCCAAGCCAAGTACGTCGCCTTCACCACCCTCGCCGACCCCAAGCAGATGCCGGGCATCGACTATCCCGCGCTGGATTGGCCCTACCGCGAGGGACTGCGCATCGACGAAGCGATGCATCCGCTGGCGCTGCTCGCCACCGGGCTGTACGGCAAGCCCCTGCTGCAGCAAAACGGAGCGCCGGTGCGGCTGGTTGTACCGTGGAAATATGGATTCAAGAGCATCAAGTCGATCGTTGCGATCACCTTCATCGAGAAGATGCCCGAAACCAGCTGGCACGATGCCCAGGCCAGCGAATATGGTTTCTTCTCCAACGTCAATCCGAACGTCGACCACCCCCGCTGGAGCCAGAAGACCGAGCGGCGCATTTCAGGCACCGCCAGCAAGCTGTTTGCCGAGCGCATTCCTACCCGGCTGTTCAACGGCTACGCCGATCAGGTCGGCAGCCTGTACGCCGGCATGGACCTGAAGAAGTGGTTCTGATGGGGACCGCGATCTGGCGTCCCGGTGCCCGCGCACTGTTTGCCTCCAAGACCATCGTCCATCTGCTGGCGCTGATACCGGCGGCGATCCTGGGGTGGCAGATCCGGCAGGAGTTGCTGACCGGCAGCGGTGGCCTGGGCGCCGACCCCGTCGCCGAGATCGAACACCGGCTGGGGCTGTGGGCGCTGCGGTTTCTGATGATCACGCTGGCCATCACGCCACTGCGCCAACTGACCGGGCAACCGGCCTTCCTGCGCTACCGGCGCATGCTCGGTCTCTACACGTTCTTCTATGCGACGCTGCATTTCACCGCCTACCTGGTGCTGGACCTGCGCGGCTACTGGGCGCAGATCTTCGAGGAGATCGCCAAGCGCCCCTACATCACCGTTGGCTTCACCGCCTGGCTTTTGCTGCTGCCGCTCGCCATCACGTCGACTCAGGCGGCGATCCGCCGGCTGGGTCGTCACTGGGCGCAACTGCATAGACTCGTCTATGCCATCGGCGTGCTGGCCGTGCTGCATTTCTGGTGGCTGGTGAAATCCGACATCCGCGAGCCGGCGCTCTATGCCGGGATCCTCGCGGCGCTGTTGGGGTGGCGCCTGTGGAAACGGCTGCGAGCGGTCAGCGCGCGCCGTACAGCAACAGCAGGCTGAGCGCTGCGGCCATCAGCAATGCCGCGAGCAGCAGCCAAGGCATCCGGCGCATCGGGTTCCGCCGCGAATGCGGAGTTTCCTCGCTGCCATGGACGACGGCCGTGTCTGCCTTCGGCATTCCGGCCGGATTGCCGACGCCGGGACGGCCGACCGGCGCTTCGATCACGAAGCGATGCTGGAGATCGAAAACCACCTGGTCGCCCGGATGCAGCAGCGCGTCGCGGACGGACACGCCGTTGACCAGACTGCCCTCGGCCGAACCGGCATCGCGCAGCACCACGCCATCGGCATGGGGCTCCAGCCGCGCGTGATGCTCGGCGAACGCGGGTTCGTTGATGCGCACGTCGCAGTCGGCGGCGCGTCCCACCGTCCGCGATTGATCCAGCGAAAAGGCACGGCCGTGATGCAGGCCGCCGATGCCGCGCAACACCAGGCGCGCGTCAGTGGCGGCGGGTCCGCTCAGCGGCGGCGCCGGTAGCGGCTCGCTGCCGAGCAGCATCAACTCCACGCCGTTGACGTAGATCGCATCGCCCACCCGCAGCATGGCCATGCGCCTGACCGGCCGGCCGTTGACGTGCAGCCCCCGCACCCCTTGGCGCACCTGCAGCCAGACTCCACGACGGTCCACGCACAACTGGGCGACCGCCTCGTCCAGCTCCTGGACCAGCACGGCATCGCCGCTACGGTCGATGCCAAGCGCATGCACGCCCGGGCTCAGCGCCAGGTCGGCATGGGGTCGGTTCTGGAATCGAAGGCTGAGGGCTTCCACTCCGCGGGAATCTAACATGACGTTGCGCACACTTGGACGCTGCCACCTTCGCCCCGCACAATAGCGGCCACTCCCGGAGGACCACATGTCGAACATCGATATCCGCCATGCGCATTCGCTGCCGCCCAAGCAGGCCCATCAGGCGGTGCAGGAAGTCGCCGAGAAGTTGGCCGAACGATTCGGCGTCGCGTACGCATGGGACGGAGAAGACACGCTGCACTTCAACCGCAGCGGCGTCGACGGCCATATCGCACTGGAGCCGCAGCAGTTGCGCGTTACCGCGCATCTGGGGTTCCTGCTGGGCGCGTTGAAAGGCCCCATCGAGGCCGAGATCCGTCGCGTGCTGGACGAACGCTTCACCTGACCCGGGCTTTGCCCAGGCCTATTTGATCCCGGCCATCGCAAACGGTCGCGGATCGGCGTCGAACAGCCGCCGCGCCAGTTCTCGCTCGTCGGCTTCGATTTCGGCGATGAAGGTGCCCGCATCCCCCAGCGCGCCGAAGGCGGCAAAGCCACGCTCGAGGAAACCCTGCAATTCTTCCAGCCCCGCGGCTCGCGCCGGGCCGCGCGAGAGTCTCAGCAGCATGGACACGCCGGGCAGGCGCAATGCCCTGCCCAGATCGACGCCCACCTTGGCCAGCAGTTCGATCTGGTGGTCGCGCAGGCGCGGCAGGCCGCAGGCACGGTAGGCCTGCGCATAAAGTTCGCCGTCGAGCTCGCGCAGGTCGGGTGCAAGCGCCCGCAACATGCCGGCCATGCGCAGGTCCAGGGCGTGGGTCAGCAGGCCCAGCTCGATGGCGTCGGCGATCGTCGTCAGCAGCGCCGCCGGCAACAGGCGCTGCATCATCGGCAGGACCTTGGCGACGTCGGCATCGCGACGGCTGAAGTCGCGGTCGTTGTAGACATCGCTGAGAAAGAACTGCGCGGCCGGACGGCGCTTGGGATCCCGCAGGAAGCGGTCGAAGCTCGCCTCCAGCCGAAGCGCCTGCCAGCGCCGCACCTCGGGCAGCCAGGGCAAGCGGTTGCGTGGCTCGAGTTCGGGATCGTGCAGGGACTGATGGCGTGCCAGCAGGCAGCCAAGTCGTGCCGAAAGGTCGCGGTTCCTGGACATTGCCCGGCGATGATCGGCTGCAGCGCCGGACCGGCGCAAGCCGTGGGCTGGGCTACACTCGGACCACTTCCGTTGTGTAGCCGTCTCCATGCTGTCCATCCACACCGCCCGGCAACGGACGCCCAAGACTCCCGGGACGCCGGCCCGGATTGGTCTGGCCGTGGCCGGCGGCGGCCCGATCGGCGGCATGTACGAACTGGGCGCGCTGCGCGCGCTCGACGAAGCCTTCGAAGGCCTGGATCTCAACCGCCTGGACTGCTATGTCGGGGTGAGCAGCGGCGCCTTCCTCGCGGCCGCCCTGGCCAACCGCATGGACACGGCGGAGATGTGCCGGATCTTCATCACCGGCGACAGCGACGACGTGCAGTTCCGTCCCGAAACGTTCATGCGTCCGGCCTTTTTCGAATACATGCGTCGCGCCGCCAGCCTGCCGCGTCTGGCGACGCAGTGGTGGCGCGAG
>DATDBD010000038.1:0-10387 GCA_036525015.1 Lysobacter sp. | reverse complement strand
TGGTTGTGCGCCGACGAGGATGGGGTGGTGGTGGCGGATACCGATTTGCGGTGAGGGTTTGTGCGCGATGGTTTGTCGTCGGACTCGCGGTTGAGCGTGTCGTGATCCCGCTGCAGGTTCCAACCCCCTTGGCCGTCATCCCAGCGAAAGCTGGGATCCATGTTTGCTGTTGCGCCTAGCTGTTTCGTGAACCGCCAAAGCCTCCGTCGACCCTGCGGGCGGCCGGGTCACTTTTCTTTGCTGGCCCAAAGAAAAGTAACCAAAAGAAATGGCCTTCCCCGACAAATCAGCCCCACGACCGGTGGGGCTAAGGGTATTTTTCGACTCGCCATCCTGGCTCGGTCGAAAAACGCCGCACATCCATGTGCGGCGCCCTTCGGGTCTGGATGCAGTCCGGTGGTTCGAAAGGCAACGATAACTGCGATGCACGACAAGTGAGCGATAGATTCCCGTACGCAGCGACGGTCACTCACCGGGACTACTGATAGCCCGAAAGCAAAGCGGCAAGCCATCACTGGCTTGCCGCGGAAGATTGGAGGCAATCCCGCCTCCGCCTGTCGTCCCTGCTATGGACTCCTATATTCCGGATGGACGATGACGACGGTGTGACATAGCCACGCGCGTGTCGCTGGCGCTTCGCCTCGCGCGCACCGAGCCGCTACAGTAGGCCCATGACATCCTCCACGACCCCGCACTTCCTTGATGCCCGAACGGCCTGGCGATGGCGCCTTTGACGACCACCGTCAGTTCCCATCCGCATTCCAAGGAAAACCTGCGTGACCTCCCCCGAACTGTTCCAGCAGCAGGCCGCTGAAGGCCATACCCACATTCCGGTCGTGCGCGAGGTCCCGTCCGATCTCGACACGCCCCTGTCGGTCTACCTGAAACTCGCCGACGGCCCGCACACCTACCTGTTCGAATCGGTCGAAGGCGGCGAGCGGTTCGGGCGCTATTCGATCATCGGCCTGCCTGCGCGGCGCGTGTACGCCTTCGCCGGCCATACGCTGTTCGTGACCGAGGACGGCGAGCTCATCGAAAGCCGCACCGTCGAGGATCCCTTCGCCGAGGTCGAGCGCCTGCGCGTCGCGCACAGCGTGCCGAAGATCCCGGGCCTGCCCGGGTTCACTGGCGGGCTGGTCGGCTGGTTCGGCTTCGAATGCATCCAGTACATCGAGCCGCGCCTGGCCGGCGCGCAGCCCGACGGCACGCACAAGCCCGACGAGCTCGGCACGCCCGACATCCTGCTGATGCAGAGCGACGAGCTGGCGGTGTTCGACAACCTCAAGGGTCGCCTGTACCTGATCGTGCACGCCGATCCGCGCGAGCCGCGCGCGCTGGCGCGCGCCAACCGGCGCCTGGACGAACTGGTGCATCGCCTGCGCCAGGGCGGGCCGGGATATCCGGAGACACTGGAAGGGCGCGTGCTGGACGAGTCCGATTTCGTCTCCGGCTTTACCCGCGATGGCTTCATCGCCGCGGTGGAAAAGTCCAAGGACTACATCCGCGCCGGCGACATCTTCCAGGTGGTGCTGAGCCAGCGCCTGTCGGTGCCGTTCCAGGCACGACCGGTCGATGTCTACCGCGCCTTGCGGGCGCTCAACCCGTCGCCCTACATGTACTACCTCGACGTGGGCGGCACCCAGGTCGTCGGCAGCTCGCCAGAGATCCTGGTGCGACTGGAGGACGGTCGCGTCACCGTGCGCCCGATCGCCGGCACGCGCCCGCGCGGCGTCACGCCCGAAGAGGACGCCGCGCTCGAAGCCGAACTGCTGGCCGATCCGAAGGAGCGGGCCGAGCACCTGATGCTGATCGACCTGGGCCGCAACGATGTCGGTCGCGTGTCCGAGCCCGGCACGGTGGAAGTAGGCGAGCAGTTCGTCATCGAACGCTACAGCCACGTCATGCACATCGTCAGCGAAGTCACCGGCACGCTAAAGCCGGGCCTGAGCTACGCCGACGTGCTGCGCGCGACGTTCCCCGCCGGCACCGTCAGCGGCGCGCCGAAGATCCGTGCGCTGGAGGTGATCCGCGAGCTCGAGCCGATACGCCGCAACGTATACGCCGGCAGCATCGGTTACCTCGGCTGGAACGGCGATGCCGACACCGCCATCGCCATCCGCACCGCCGTCATCCAGGACGGCCGTCTCTACGTGCAGGCCGGCGCCGGCGTGGTCTACGACTCCGATCCGGTGAAGGAATGGGAGGAGACGATGAACAAGGGCCGCGCCCTGTTCCGCGCCGTGGCCGAGGCTGCCAAGGGGCTTTGATCGACTCTCGCGCCGATTCGCGGCCAGGCCGCGACGTCGTCCGACCAGCGGATCACTGTGGCCGACCAGCGAGCCGTATCGCCGAATAAAGGGCGACAAGCGTCACGAATCGATGTGTGAAAGCTTATCGGCGTCGCCTGCGGACGCCATCCTCATTGGCCTGAGCCGGTCTGCCACAACGTTTCATTCACAAGTGGCGGGGTATCCACAGAGTGCATGGACCCTCGGTGGGGAAAGGCAATAGCGAGTCCAGTGGGGAGGAAACGGCGATGCAACTCGTCAAAGACGAACACGTCCAGTCCCGGTTTTCGAACACGTTTCCGCGCACCGTGGAAATGGTCTGCCCGTTTTGCCTGAAAGAGGCGGTGTTCGAGACAGGCACCTGGCAGGAGCATGGTCGGCAGGTCGCCGCCAGCGAGCTGACCTGCGCGCGCTGCGAGGAAGAGATCCTGTTCGTGCAGCTGCTGCAGTCGGACGGCACGCGCAAGGAAGGCGGGCTGTACTGCTATCCCAAGTCCGGCGGCCGCGAGCCGATGCCCGGCGTCGAGTACCTGCAGCCGTTGTCGGCGCCGCTGGCGCGCAGCTACGACTCGGCGCTGAAGCTCTACAACCGGGCCGAGTGGGGCGCCGCCGCGCTGACGGTCCGGCATGTGATCGCAGGGCTGGCCAACCGGCTGCTGGGCGAAGACAAGCGCGACATGGCGCTGCCACGCAGGCTCGAGGCGCTGGCCCAGGACGTCGACCTGGCGCGGCCGCTGCAGGACGTCGCCCAGTTGCTCGCGCCCGGTGGAACGTTCGGTCGCCAGTTCGAGGACGAAGCGGCGATCGACAAGGTCACCGCCGAGCTGTTGCTGGAGCTGGCCGAGCAGATGATCACCTACCTGGTGGTGCTGCCCGGCACGATGACCGATCTCAAGAGCCGCATCGCCACGGCGCCGGTGCAGTTGCGGCGGGGCAACAGCAGTAGCGGCGCGGCCTGAGCTGGCCCAGCGTCCACCGTATGAATCACGGGGCGCCACCTTCGGGTGGCGCTTTTTTTTGGCGAAACGTGTTGGGCGAACCTCGCGGGCGACATTACCGATTGTTCATGACGCGGAAAGGCTCCGGTGAGGGCAGCAAGCCCAATCTGGCCCTGCGATGGGGATGCGCCCCACCGGCAACCGAAGTCACCTCGTCATCAGGAGCCCACCATGAACATTCGCAAGACCCTGTTCGCCGTCGCCCTCAGCGCGCTCGCCGGTTCCGCGCTGGCGGCGCCACCGGCCACTACTACGTCGGCCCAGACCCCGCCGGCCCAGACCCCGCCGGCCAAGACCACTGTCGCCAAGCACCAGCACCAGGACAAGACCAAGAAGGCCGAAGCAAAGAAGGCCGAAAGCAAGGGTTCGATGTCTTCGGAGAGCAAGAAGTCCTGACCCAGGAGCACTGATTGGAAGGGCAGGCTCGAAAGAGAGCCTGGCCCTGAAGAGCCGGCCCAGAAGAGCTGGCCCTGAAGAGCCGGCCCTGAAGAGAACGATCCCCCAGGAGCCGACGAACCGCCCCGAAACGTCGATTCCACCCTCCCCCCGGAGCCCGCACACCGCGGGCGGATACCCCGTCGAGCGATCCCTTCGGCGGGGTATCCTTTTTTCGCAGAAGGGAGCTGACATGCGCGTCCTGCTGGTCGAAGACGATCCCCATACCGCGGCCTTCATCGTCAAGGGCCTGCGCGAAGACGGGCACACGGTCGATCATGCCGGCGACGGCAAGCAGGGCCTGTTCCTGGCCACCACCGAAAGCTTCGACGCGATCGTGCTCGATCGCATGCTGCCCGGCCTCGACGGCCTGGTGGTATTGCAGACGTTGCGTGGCGCAGGCAATCGCACGCCGCTGCTGCTGCTGACGGCACTGGGCGAGGTCGACCATCGTGTCGAGGGCCTGCGCGCCGGCGCCGACGACTACCTGGTCAAGCCGTTCGCGTACTCCGAACTCAGTGCGCGCCTGGACAGCATCGTGCGACGGACCCGGGCGGGCGACGAACGCGAACCGACGCGGCTGCGGGTCGGCGACCTGGAACTGGACCTGCTCAGTCGCGAAGCGCGTCGCGGCGACAAGCGCATCGAACTGCAACCGCGCGAATTCCGACTGCTTGAATACCTGATGCGCCAGGCCGAACGCGTGGTCACCCGCACCATGCTGCTGGAGGCGGTCTGGGACTACCACTTCGACCCGCAGACCAATGTCATCGACGTGCACATCAGCCGGCTGCGGCAGAAGATCGATCACGGCTTCCCGCGACCGCTGCTGCACACCGTGCGCGGCGCCGGCTACCGGCTCGGCGAATGAAGCTGACGCCGCGCTCGACCAGCACGCGCCTGGCGCTGGCGGTGATGGCTTCGCTGCTGCTGGCCTTCGTGCTGCTCGGCGCGGGCGTGTACTACGCCGTCTCGACGCTACTGCTGCAGGATGCGCGCGAACTCGTGCGCACCGATTCGGCCGGCCTGGTGGACCTGTATCGCGAGAACGGCGGCGGCGAACTGGTCGAGGAACTGCGCCGTCGCGTCGATGCGCCGGAAGATCCCGATGCGGTCTACATGCTGGCCAAGCCGGATGGGGCGGTGATCGTGGGCACCTATCCGGCGCTGCCGTTGCACCGTCCCGGCGCGCGCTGGATCGAGTTCACGGAGGACGCGCAGGCGGAGCCGCGCCGGAACGGCGGTGACCCGCCCGTGGTCGCGCACCTGCAGCCGTTGCCCGATGGCAGCACCCTGCTGACCGGCTTGCGCCTGCGCTCGCAGGAGCGCTTCCTCGCGCTGATGCAGCGCACGGCGCTGGTCGCGCTGGTGGTCGCGGCCACACTGGGCGCGCTGATCGGCTGGCTGACCTCGCGCTGGGTGTCGCATCGCCTGAGCAGCCTGGACGCGACCGCCGAGCGCGTGGGCGGCGGCGAACTGGCGCTGCGGGTGCCGCTGGACGGAAGCGACGATGCCTTCGACCGGCTCGCGCGCCGTTTCAACGGCATGCTCGATCGCATCGAGGACCTGCTCGGCGGTGTACGCCACGCCACCGACCACATCGCCCACGACCTGCGCACGCCGCTGACGCGCCTGCGCAATCGGCTGGAGGAATTGCGGCGACAACCCGACGCCGCCGGGCGCGACGTCGAACTGGATGCGGCCGTGGCTGAAACCGACCAGTTGCTGCAATCCTTCGGCGCGCTGCTGCGCCTGGCGCGCATCGAAGCCCAGGAGCCGGCGCAAGGCGAGCCGGAGCTGGACCTGGCATCGTTGGTCGACGACGCGGTCGAGTTGTACCTGCCCAGCGCCGCGGACCGCACGATCGACCTGCGCGCGCAACTGCAGCCATGTCGCGTGCGTGGCGATGGCGACCAGTTGTTCCAGTTGTTGGTGAACCTGCTGGACAACGCGATCAAGTACGCACCGGCGGGCAGCGCGGTCGACGTGACGTTGCAGGCGGTGGCCGGCGAGGCCGTATTGCACATCGACGATCGCGGCCCTGGCATTCCCGAGGCGGAGCGTGACCGCGTCTTCGACCGCTTCCAGCGCCTGGAGGCTCACCGCGGATCGGCGGGTGTCGGTCTCGGCCTGAGCCTGGTACGGGCCATCGTGCACCGCCACGGCGGCCACGTCCTGCTGCTCGACCGCACGCCGGGGCTGCGGGTTCGGGTGATGCTGCCGTTGGCCTGAATGCGCGTTCGCCTGAGTGCCTGACGCCCCGAGCGGGTCGCCAATTCACTGTGTCCAGGATATTTGCGCACTGCAGCAAGCCTTTTTCCCGGCCGCTGCTAGAGTTCTGCCAATCCCGGAGCAAGATCGAGACCCATGACCCCGCTGGCTGCCGCCTCCACTGCGGTTTTTTTTAGTGACCAGAATGGTAGCGCTAACTTTATTTTGGCGAGGTCGCGCTCATGAGCCTGTTCATCGGACTGGATGTCGGCACCCAGAGCGTCAAGCTGGTGGCGTATGACCCGCAGGCGCGTCAGGTCGTCGCCACCCATGGGCAATCGCTGGAGCTGATCTGCGGCGACGGCGGTGAGCGCGAGCAGCACGCGCAGTGGTGGATCGATGCGATCCGCGCCTGCTTCGCCAGGCTGGAGCCGGCGCAGCGGGCGCGCGTGGCGGCCATCGGCGTGTCGGGCCAGCAGCACGGTTTCGTTCCGGTCGACGCCGCCGGGCAGGTGCTCGCGCCGGCCAAGCTGTGGTGCGACACCAGCACCAGCGTCGAATGCGACGAGATCATGGCGGCGGCCGGCGGCGCGCGTCGCTGCGTCGAACTGGCCGGTAACGAGATCCTGGCCGGCTATACCGCGTCCAAGCTGCCGTGGACCCGCAAGCATCGGCCCGAGGTCTATGCGCGGCTGGCCTCGATCCTGCTGCCGCACGACTACGTCAATTTCTGGCTCACCGGCGAGCGCTGGATGGAGTTCGGCGACGCCTCCGGCACCGGCTGGCTGGACGTGCGCACCCGGCGCTGGTCGCCGCAACTGCTGGCCGCGACCGATCCGCAGCGCGACCTGGCCGCGTGCCTGCCGCCGCTGGTCGAGGCCGATGCCAGTTTCACGATCGCAGCGGCCATCGCCGACGAACTCGGCTTGCCGAGACAAGTGCGCGTGGCGGCCGGTGGCGGCGACAACATGATGGCGGCGATCGGCACCGGCAATGTCGCCTCCGGGGTGCTCAGCATGAGCCTGGGCACCTCCGGCACCTTGTTCGCGCATGCGCAGGGTCCGGTGGTCGACGACGGCGGCGGCTGGGCGGCGTTCTGTTCGTCGTCCGGCGGCTGGCTGCCATTGATCTGCACGATGAACTGCACCGTCGCCACCGAAAACATCGCGCGACTGCTCGGCTTCAGCAGCCGCGACGGAGATACGGTGATGGCGGACACGACGCCGGGCGCGGACGGGCTCGTGATGCTGCCGTTCTTCAACGGTGAGCGCACGCCCAACCTGCCGCATGCGCGCGCCGGGTTGTCGGGCATGGACCAGAGCAACCTCACGCGCGGCAATCTCTATCGCGCCGCGATGGAAGGCGCCACCTACAGCCTGCGCAACGGCTACGACGCGTTGCAGGCCGCCGGGCTGCGCTTCGAATCGATCCGCCTGACCGGCGGCGGCAGCCAGAGCAGCGCGTGGCGGCAGATGGTGGCAGACATCTTCGACCTGCCCGTTGAAGTGCCCGAGCAGTCCGAGGGCGCCGCCTTCGGTGCCGCCTTGCAGGCGCTGTGGGCGCATGGTCGCGCGAACGGCGGCGGCGACGACATCGCCGCGCTGTCGGCCGAACACGTGAGCGTCGCGCCATCGCTGTCGGCACAGCCCGATCGCGGCCGCGTGGCCGCGTACCGCACCCACTACGGCGCGTTCCTGCGCGAACTGGAATCAGTCAAGCAGCTCCACGCCCGCCATCACGAACATCCCCGCTGACCTGCGCGGCTCATCGCCGGTCGGCCTCCGCCTCATCCACTTTCAATCTGGCTCGCACACCATGACCACTCCCTACATCGGCGCAAAGGAATTCTTCCCCGGCATCGGCCGCATCCCGTTCGAGGGACTGGGTTCCGACAATCCGCTTGCCTTCAAGCATTACGACGCCAACAAGCGTGTCGGCGGCAAGACCATGGCCGAGCACCTGCGCTTCGCGGTGTGCTACTGGCACAGCTTCTGCAACGCCGGCCACGACCCGTTCGGTCCGGGCACCCGCAACTATCCGTGGGACGCCGCGGCCGCCCCGATGGCGCGCGCCGAAGCCAAGCTCGACGCCGCATTCGAGTTCTTCACCAAGCTCGGCGTGCCGTACTACTGTTTCCATGACATCGACATGGCGCCGGACGCCGAAGACATCGGCGAGTACGAGAACAACCTCAAGCACATGGTCGCGTTGGCCAAGCAGCGCCAGCAGGCTACCGGCGTCAAGCTGCTGTGGGGTACGGCCAACCTCTTCAGCCATCCGCGCTACATGAACGGTGCGGCCACCAACCCGGACTTCAACGTCGTCGCACGCGCGGCGGTGCAGGTGAAGGCCGCGCTGGACGCCACCGTCGAACTGGGCGGCGAGAACTACGTGTTCTGGGGTGGCCGCGAGGGCTACGCCAGCCTGCACAACACGCAGATGCGGCGCGAGCTCGACCACTTCGCGCGCTTCCTCACCATGGCCCGCGACTACGGTCGCAGCATCGGCTTCAAGGGCGTGTTCCTGATCGAGCCCAAGCCGATGGAGCCGATGAAGCATCAGTACGATTTCGACAGCGCCACCGTTGCCGGCTTCCTGCACCAGCATGGCCTCGACCGCGACTTCAAGCTCAACATCGAGGCCAACCACGCCACGCTGTCGGGTCACACCTTCGAGCACGACCTGCAGGTCGCCTCCGACCACGGCCTGCTCGGCAGCATCGACGCCAACCGAGGCAACGCGCAGAACGGTTGGGATACCGACCAGTTCCCAAGCGACCTGTACGACGCGGTCGGCGCGATGCTGGTGGTGCTGCGCCAGGGCGGCCTGCAGCCGGGCGGTCTGAACTTCGATGCCAAGGTGCGGCGCGAATCGACCGATGCGCAGGATCTGTTCCTCGCCCACATCGGCGGCGTGGACGCGTTCGCGCGCGGCCTGGAGGTCGCGCATGCGCTGCTGACCGGCTCGCCGTGGGAGCAGTGGCGCGAGCAGCGCTACGCCAGCTTCGACAACGGCGTCGGCCGCGACTTCGTCCAGGGCAAGCTGGGCTTCGCCGACCTGCACGCGCTGGCGGTCAAGAACGGCGAGCCGGCCAAGCTGAGCGGCCACCAGGAGAAGTACGAGAACCTGCTCAACCAGTACCTGCTGCGCGCATAGTCGGCGCAGCGCATTGGGCGTTCGCCTTCGCGAGGGAAGGCAACGCCCGGCGGCAAGGGGACGTCGCGCGCCGCGCGGCGAAGTCGGACCAACCGTGGAGTAGGGGAATGAACAGCACCATGTTCGAAAGCGAGAGCATCGCCAGCGGCAACAGTGCGGAGAACACCCGCTTCATCATCCTGATCAGCTGCGTGGCCACCATCGGTGGCTTCCTGTTCGGCTTCGACAGCGGCGTCATCAACGGCACCGTGGATGGCCTCAGGCAGACGTTCCAATCCAGTTCGGCGGGCATCGGGTTCGAGGTGGCCTCGATGCTGCTGGGCTGCGCGATCGGCGCGTTCTTCGCCGGTCGGCTGGCCGACCTGTGGGGCCGGCGCGCGGTGTTGATCGCCGCGGCGGTGATGTTTCTGCTGTCCGCGCTGGGCGCGGGTGCGGCCGGCAGCTCGGCGGTATTCATCGCCGCGCGCGTTCTGGGCGGATTCGCGGTCGGCGCGGCCAGCGTGATGTCGCCGGCCTACATCGCAGAAGTGGCGTCCGCGCGCTATCGCGGCCGCCTGGCCACGGTGCAGCAGATCGCCATCATCAGCGGCCTGTTCTGCGCATTCCTCAGCAACTTCCTGCTGGCCCGTGCCGCAGGGACCTCGACCGAGGCGCTGTGGCTGGGGCATGAGGCGTGGCGTTGGATGTTCTGGATGCAGGCCTTCCCGTCGCTGGTGTTCCTGGTGCTGTTGCTGGCCATACCGGAGAGCCCGCGCTACCTGGTGGTGAAGCGGCGCAAGGCCGATGCGCTGGCGGTGCTGACGCGGCTGTACGGTCCGGCCGAAGCGCAGGCCAAGCTAGGCGAGATCGAAGCTTCGCTGTCGCAGGACCATCACCGTCCACGCTTGTCCGACCTCGTCAACAAGGCCACCGGCAAGATCCGTCCCATCGTCTGGATCGGTATTGGACTGGCCACGTTCCAGCAGTTGGTCGGCATCAACGTGGTGTTCTATTACGGCGCGGTGCTGTGGCAGACAGTGGGCTTTTCCGAGAACGACGCGCTGCTGATCAACGTGTTCTCCGGCGCGTTGAGCATCGGCGCCTGCCTGATCGCGCTGGTGCTGATCGATCGCATCGGCCGCAAGCCGCTGCTGTGGATCGGCTCGCTGGGCATGGCGATCTCGCTCGCGCTGCTCACCTGGGCCTTCGCCAGCGCATCGGTGGACTCGGCCGGAAAGCTGGTCCTGACGGATGGCATGGGCACGCTGGCGCTGGTGGCCGCCAACATCTACGTCGCGTTCTTCAACGCGTCCTGGGGCC
>DATDBD010000037.1:0-5302 GCA_036525015.1 Lysobacter sp. | reverse complement strand
CCGGCCCCGTAGCACCCCTGCAGGCTGCGCACGTCGCCGTGCATCTGCTGCAGCCACAGCTCGACCAGCGGGTCGGAGACGGCGGCGAACACCACGTCGGCCTGTTCGATATGGGCGCGCGAACGCGGGCTGACGTGGGCGCCCAGCATCATGCCGAGGCCGACGCAGACCAGACTGCCTGGATGGGACATGGACCTCGTTCGCGATCGCGGCGGAAGCCGCAATCTACCGGGCCGCACGGGCCATGGCTACGTACCTGTCAGCGTTCGTCCTGGGCGTGGCGAAGCGAAGTCGAAGCATGCGCGGGCAGATCGGCCATGGATGCGTGGGCCCGTTCACCCGCTACGGCGGCTTCGCCCGCGCGCATCCGCCAGCGGCACGAATCCGGCCCCGGCCCGTCGTCCTCGCGGGTCAGGCCGAGCCGGGAGGCGACCGCCGCCATGGCCAGGTTCTGCGGGGCATGCCGCAACCAAAGCTGCGTGACCAGCCCCGTCGCCATGGCGCGCGACGCCACGGCGGACATGGCCTCGCGGGCGATGCCGCGCCGCTGCGCATGCGGCAGCAGCACGATGCCGATCTCGGCGACGGCATCCTCACATACCAAACCGACCACTCCGACATCGGCCTGCGACGCTGCCTCTTGAATCACCCACCACGGCCGGCGCATCGGCCGCTCGACGGCCTGCTCGCGGGCGACCTGGAAGCTGCGTCGCGCCACGTCGATCGCCAGCGGCCGGGCGATGTGATGCATCACCTGCGGGTCGGTATAGAGCCGGCAATAGAGGTCTTCATCGCCCTCGCCCATCACGCGCAGCTGCAGGCGCGGCGTGTCGATGATCTCCACGCGCGTCAGGTCCCGACGCACTCTGCGGCCCGCTGCAACAGCAGGTCGCGTTCGCGTGCGTTGCCGGTCAGGCCGGCGGCCTTCTCGAACTCGGCCCGCGCCTCGTCCAGGCGCCCCACTTTCTTCAGCAGGTCGCCGCGCACGCTCGGCAGCAGGTGGTAGCCCTCCAGCGAAGACTCCTCCACCAACGCATCGACCACGCGCAGTCCCGCCTCGGGACCGAACAGCATCGACAAGGCCACCGCGCGATTGAGTTCGATCACCGGCGAGGGCGTGATCTGGGCCAGCGCGCCGTACAGGCCGACGATGCGAGCCCAGTCGGTTTCCTCGGCGGTCCTGGCGCGTGCATGGCACGCCGCGATGGCCGCCTGCAGCGCAACCGGCCCCCGCGCCCCGCCGAGCTTTTCGGCGCGATCCAGCGCCGCCAGGCCGCGATTGATCAGCAACCGGTCCCAGCGCGCGCGGTCCTGTTCGAGCAGCAGGATCGGTTCGCCCGATGGGCTGACCCGCGCGTGGGAGCGCGAAGCCTGGATCTCCATCAGCGCGACCAGGCCATGCACCTCCGGTTCGTTCGGCGCCAGCCCGGCCAGCACGCGCCCCAGCCGCATCGCCTCCTCGCACAGCGCCGGGCGCATCCAGTCGTCGCCGGCCGTGGCCGAATAGCCCTCATTGAAGATCAGGTAGATCACGCCGAGTACCGACGACAGCCTTGCCGCCAGCTCCTCGCCACGCGGCACCTCGAACGGCACCTGCGCCTCCGACAGCGTGCGCTTGGCGCGGACGATGCGCTGGGCGACGGTGGCCTCGGGCACCAGAAACGCGCGTGCGATCTCGCCCGTGGTCAGGCCGCCCAGCATGCGCAGCGTCAACGCCACGCGTGCCTCCATCGACAGCACCGGATGGCAGGCGGTGAAGACCAGCCGCAGCAGGTCGTCACCGATGGGGTCGTCGAGCGCGTCGAACAGCGCTTCGGCCTCGTCCGCGCGCTCGTCCTCGAGTTCGCGCGCGAGCTCCTCGTGCTTGCGCTGCAGCAGCTTGCTGCGGCGCAGCCGGTCGATGGCGCGATGCTTGGCGGTGGCCATCAGCCACGCGCCCGGGTTGTCGGGCACGCCGGACTCGGGCCAGCGTTCGAGTGCGGCGACGAGGGCGTCCTGCGCGAGTTCCTCGGCCAGGCCGACGTCGCGCACCATGCGCGCCAGCCCGGCGATGAGCCGGGCCGATTCGATCCTCCAGACTGCTTCGATGGTGCGATGGATGTCGGTCGCCGTCATGGCGAGCGATCAGACCATCGCACCACGCGCGATGCAATACCGGGAACCGCCCTGTTCAACAACGCACTGCGCACAAGCACTGTTTTTTCAATACTCGGCCGCGGTCTTGAGGTCGGCGAGCCCGTTCTCGAAGTCCTCGCCGATCATGCTGTCCATGTCGAACACCAGCCCCATCACCTTGGACACATAGGGACTGGGACCGTGCATGGTCCAGGTCACTTCGGTCGCATTGCCGGTCGGCTGCAGGGTGAACTCGACGTTGTTGTGCGCCTTGAACGGGCGAACGAATTCGAGCGACAGCGCGACGCGCGAGGACGGCACCGACTCGACGATGCGCATCTGTCCGGCGCCGATGTTGCGGTCGCCGTCCCAGGCGTAGGCGGCGCCGGGGCCGCTCGCACTGCCGGAGAACTCCCGCTTCATGTCGAGATCTTTCTTCTCGTAGGGCGACCACGCCTGCCAGCGATGGAAGTCGTTGATCAGCGCGAACACTTTGTCCGGCGGCGCCTGGATGCGGGTCGAGCGCGCGATGCGGAACGTGTCGGGTTTGCTCGCGGCGAAGGCGAGCACGCCGATCACGAGTACGGCAATAACGATGAGTACGGTCTTGAGCATGGGAGACTTCCTGGTCGTGGGGGAATGGCAAAAAGCAGATGTCAGCCGGTTGTGGCTTGCGCCTGCGCCGGTTTGTCGGTCGCAGCGCCGTCGGCTCGTAGAGCGGGCTCGTAGAGTGGGCGGATTTCCATCGCGAATTCCTCGACGCCCGCCGCGATATGGACGTCGAGCACGCGCTGGGCCAGTGCCAGCGCCTGTTCGCGCGAATCGGCGCGCAGGATCGCGAAGCCGCCCACCAGCTCCTTGGCTTCGGCGAACGGCCCATCGACGACGGTTCGGCGCCCGTCTGAATAAGACAGGCGCATGCCCTGCGCGCTCGGCGTCAGGCCCTCGGCCGAGAGCAGTACGCCGGCCTGCGCCATCTCCGCGGTCAGCGCGGCCATGCCGGCCATCAGTTCCGGCGGCGGCGGCTGTCCGGCCTCCTTGATCATCATCAGGTAACGCATCGCAGTCTCCTCAGGTTGGCAGCGCGATGACCATCCACATCACGCCGAACCGATCGACGACCATGCCGAAACTCGGCGAGAAGAACGTCGGCGACAGCGGTGCCTGGATCTGTCCACCTTCGGCGAGCGCGTCGAATAGCTTCTTTGCTTCCGCGGCGTCCTTGACCGTGATCGACAGCCCGAAGCCGCGGAATTCGGCCGGGGCGCCACCGTGTCCGTCGGAGGCCATCACCAGCGTCTCGCCGATGCGGAAGGACCCGTGCATCACCTTGTCCTCCCAGCCCGGCGGCACCGGGCAATCCGGGTTCGGCGGCTCGGGGCTTTCCTTGAAGCGGATCAGCGCTTCCACCTTCGCGCCGACGGCCTGGCGGTAGAACTCGACGGCCTCTTCGCAGCGACCGTTGAAAAACAGATAAGGCTCGATCTTCATCGTGGGTAACCCTCGGTCGTAGATTCAGGACTTGCCGTGCTGCGCGGTGATCTGCTCGCGCAGGCGCTCTTCCTGCTCGCGCAGCTCCGGCGTGTACTCGGCGCCGAAATCCTCGGCCTCGAACACCGGGCGGATCTCGATCTCGCTCTCAATGTCGCCCTCGAACGGGTTCGGGCAGCGCTTGACCCATTCGACCGCTTCTTCCATCGAGCTGACGTCCCACAGCCAGAAGCCGGCGACCAGTTCCTTGGTCTCCGCGAACGGACCATCGACCACCGAGCGCTTCGCGCCCGAAAATTTCACCCGCGCGCCTTTCGAACTCGGGTGCAGGCCTTCGCCTGCCAGCATGATGCCCGCCTTCACCAGTTCTTCGTTGAAGCGCCCCATGTCCGCGAGCAGCTTCTCGCTGGGCATCTCGCCTGCTTCCGAGGCCGCCGTGGCCTTCACCATCACGATCACACGCATCGTCGTTTCTCCTGTTTGTCGGGAACCGGTCACCGGCGGATTCGCCGGGCCTTTGTGATGACGACGAACCGGGAACGGCCGGATCGACATCGCCGCGAAATAATTTTCAGCCGTCCTTCAACGCCTCGACCTGGATGCGCACCCGGATCCGGCCCATGCCGTCCTGGGTATAGCGGGTCAGCCCGAAATCGCCGCGATCCAGCTCGGCTTCGGCGTCCGCGCCGCACACTTCCTTGGGAAACACGGGGTGCCGCATGCACTTGAAGCTGCGGATGGCCAACGTGACTGGCCGGGTGACGCCGAGCAGGGTCAGTTGTCCGTCGACCGCCGCGGGCCGGTCGCCTTCGAAGCGGATCGTGCCGCGGTAGGTCATCGCGGGGAACGCCGCCACGTTGAGCCAGTCGACCGACACCGCGTGCTCGTGCATCGAATCCAGGCCGAAGTCGATGCTGTCGGAGTCGATGCGTACGTCGACCTGGCCGGTATGCCCGGCGCGGTCCAGCGTGACCGAGCCCGTGGTGCGGTTGAACTTGCCGCGCCACACGGACAGGCCCATATGCGACATCTCCAGGCTCGGATAGGTGTGTTCGGGGTCGATCGTGTAGCGCTCGCAGGCCGCCATCGCGGGCATGGCCAGGCCAAGCAGGGGTGAGAGGATGAAGATCGGCAGGATGAAGCGGCGCATAGGGGGTCCTGGGTCGTCGTCCGGCAGCCCGGGATTGGGCTCCTTGCCAGTACGACGAACCAGATTCGGGCGGATCGACATGCCCCTGGCCGACGCCCTCCCCTGTTCACGCCGCGCTTCAACCCGCGTGGTGCTTGATCCACTGCACGTAGCGATCCATCCAGCCCTGGAGGAACTTGCGGCTGCCTTCGCCGATATTGCCCTCGGCATCGAACAGATCGTCCTTGGCCTGAAGGAAGGCTTCTGGCTGGCCCAGCGTCGGCATGTCCAGATAGGCCAGCGTGTTGCGCAGGTGCTGTTGGGCAATCGCGGTGCCGATCGCGCCGACCGAGATGCCGATGACCCCCGCCGGTTTGCCGGCGAACGCGCTATGGCCGTACGGACGCGAGGCGTGGTCGATGGCGCTCTTCAGCACGCCGGGTACCGACCGGTTGTATTCGGGCGTGACGAACAGGACGCCCTGCGACTCGGTGACTTCCTGCTTGAGCCGTTTCACCGGAGCGGCCTGATGGCTGTCGTCGTCCTGGTTGTACAGCGGCAGGTCGC